>NZ_OW370567.1:300000-600000 GCF_936270435.1 Wolbachia endosymbiont of Oedothorax gibbosus | reverse complement strand
AAATAGTTAATAGTTTTGCTGAATCACCTGAGCGTTCAATAAATCAAGCTTGTGAAGATTGGCATCAAAGTAAAGCAGCTTATAGATTTTTCCAAAACGATGCCATTTCTGAAAGAAAGATATTAGACAGTCATATAATTAAAACTGTTGAAAGAGCTAAGGAACACTCAACCATCTTAGCTATCCAAGACACGAGTTATATTTCATATAAAAATCATAAAAAGACCGAAGGATTAGGGATTATAGCAGCAAGATTAACATCTAAAACAACTAATTTTAAAACCCATGGATTAGTGATGCATACAACGTTTGCAGTTACAACAGAAGGGCTACCTATAGGATTATTAGATCAAAAAATTAGTACTAGACCTTCCTTAGCTGAAGACCTAAAGGAGTTGAAAAGAAGAAGCCATAATACTGCTCTTCCCATAGAAGAGGAAGAAAGCATACGGTGCACTTAAAGATTCTACTCACCATCCTGGATTAAAGAACGTTAAGGTAGTTACCGTTTGCGATAGAGAAGCAGATATTTATGATTTATTTGAAGTCGCTTCCACTAATCAATCTCTTTTTGTAGTAAGAGGAAATCAAAACAGAACAGTAAATAAGAAGTCGACTTATTCTGAAAAAGGTGGTGAAAGGTTGTGGGATTTGCATGTCTTGTCAAGGAGAAATACAAGTCTGCTCGCAATGATAAACCTCAAAGAACAACAGTTTTAGAAGTAAAGTTTAGTAACTTTGTGATGAATGCATCAAAAAATAATGCTAGACGTAAAACCCAAAAACTTCCTAATTTAAGTTTAAATGCTGTCTATGTTATAGAAAAACACCCCCCATTTGGCGAAGAGCCTATGAACTGGGTTTTGTTGACAAATATAAATATTAATAATTTTGAAGAAGCAGTAGAAAAAATACAATGGTATTGCTTAAGATGGAGAATAGAGGTTTTTCATAAAATTTTGAAATCCGGTCTTAAAGTTGAAGAATGTAGGCTCCAAACAGCAGATAGATTAATCCGCTTTCTTACAATTATGAGTATAATTGCATGGAGAATATTTTTTATCACATTGGTAGCTAGAACAAATCCGAATCTTTCTTGCACTGTCATACTGACTGATGACGAATGGAAGGTTTTATATACCAAAATGCTTAAGACAAAAAACTATCCTGAGACTCCACCACCTATAAGAGAAATTGTGAGGTGGGTGGGCAAGTTAGGAGGGTTTTTAGCTCGCAAAAATGACTTAGAACCAGGCCCTATAGCTTTGTGGAAGGGATGGAAACGTCTCTTTGATTTAGCAGAAGGATGGAGACTTGCTCATGAATTCTATACTTGTGGGTAATAGTAAGCGCTAACAAGCAGCGGGATGACGGTTGTCAAGGTAGCTGTCATCCCAGTAGCCTCCCTCTCTTGTCATCCCAGTCTGGGATCTAGCTTTTTGGTAATTTTATCGAAAATGTTTGCTCGTTTACAATCAATTTTCCTGGATCCCAGTGTCTGGGCACTGGGATGACACCCTACTTAACCGTCATACCGCCGCGGTATCTCTTAGCCGCTAACACGTAGCGGGATGACGATTGTCGATAAATCTAAGTTACTTTAGCAACAGTTATTCTCCACCAAATTACTCCGAATTTTAGTTGTATTATTTGCGGATTTCACTGCTGAAATCTCAAATTTTGAGCTTGTGTTCAAAAATGATTCAACTGACTTGCCAAAAAAATCATATCTCCACCCCTTGAATAATTTATCTGTCTGTCTAGATATTGACCCAATTAACTCGTCTTTTGAAGAAACTAATTTCCTTGACATGTTAATTTCCTTACATTTACTATCTAAAATAATTGAGAGTATATCAAATACAGATTTGTCATAATTATTCGGTAAGGTGTTGTTTTGCTGTATCCAATTTTTCTCATTTTCATTGAAAATATTTATAAATTCCAATAAATCTTCATCTTTTATATTTTCTGCGTTTTCTTTTAGATCATCTAAAATTTCATTAATATGTTCCACGTTTTTTTCAATTAAACCAATTATTACAGCATTATTGATTATTTTATTACGGTTTATATTATAACACTGTGCTAAGGTCTCTTGCCACTCACTAACTGCTTTTACAGTTAATATCAACCTTGGATTTGCTTCATAATTAAATTTAATCCTCTTCCATGCATCTTTTGGATTATGCAAATACTTATTTATATCGACCACTGATTCCATCTCTTCTTGAAACCAACCCATTCTATTATTTTCTTCAAGTTTATTGCACAATATTTGGTGTAGGTCATATAGGTATACCACGTCGTTTATTGCATAATCTAATTGATCCTCAGATAACGGCCTTCTTAACCAGTCTGAATTTTTAGCTTTAATTTTATCCAGTGCTATTCCTTGATATTGCTCTACTACTTTTGAGTAACCAATAAAGTCATGATAATAATGGCAAAACATAGCAGCAACTTGGGTATCAAAAATGGGAGTGGGAATACATTTAAACACAGTGAGTAAGGATTCTATATCCTGCCGGCAGCTATGAAACACTTTAGTTATTTCTTGATTCAGCATTATTTTCTTAATGAATGACAAATCAATTTCTGGTACTAATGCGTCTACAATAAAACTCTTCTCTCCGTAAGAAATTTGAATTAACGATAATTTTGGGTAGTAGGTTAAATTATTTCTAATGAACTCCGTGTCAACTGCTATAAATTTCGGCTTTTTTGCTATCAACCCCTCACACATGTCCTCCAGCTCCGACGTTGTATTAATTAACATATGTTTTTTATTCAGTGGTTCTACTTTACCACTTACATTAAATTTTTGCAATTAATGACTTCTTACAGAACTTTCTATCACTCATTGGTGTCATCCAAGTAGCTGACACTGGGATCCAGAAAACTCAATTAGAAACGAGTACACTAGGTAGTTGTATAATAAGAACTAGATACAAGTCATGTGTCAAGCACTGACCACTTTTGCTTCAATATTTGCGATGCTCTGAACAGATACGTGCGTTGTTATTCAAATAATAGTTATGCAACACAGATCTATTGAATTGAGCAGGAGCTCTTATTTGCTTTTTGCGCACTGACTACTTGTGTCTCAGTGCTTGGTGTAATCAATTCCCATCCTTCATTATTTGCTTCACAAGCATTCCAATACTTAGCCAACTCCTTATTATTTTTTACAGAATCTGACATTTCTATGTTGGGATTTTTTTCTAATGTATGCTTAATTAGAATCTTACAGCAATCTTCGCAGTTAATTGACTTATCTGTACCATATAATTCAGTAACACACTCTAAAGCGGTATTTCCACCGTAGCGTTCATGTGGGCTATCACTTACCCCCGCTTCTATGAGAGCCTTTAACATGTCTGGAAAACGCATCAAAGCGCAGGCATGTAAATATCCTTTTTCGTTTTGCACGTTAGCCCCTGCTTTTATTAAAACTTGTGCTAGATTTGGTAAAACGGAAGGTTTGTAATTAATAGCAATAGAAAAGAGACTATCTACTGGACAGTTATCAAAGTCTTTCAAATCAAATTTGTGATTAACATCAAAACCTTTTTTTTCCCAAGAAGTGTATAAATATTCATAATCGTTTTCTTTGCTTGAAGTTCGCATTCCACTTTCTAGCCTTTCTTTTATTTTTTTTATTACATTACTAATATCTAAATCGTTATCTCCATTCACTTTATGCAACACATTACACAAAACACTATAAAGCAAATTTTCTCTATCCATCATAATTTATACCTTAAAACTATTAATATACGCTTATATAGTATATAAACTGTAAATAACATTTTGCAAAATATTAATTATTAGATAACATAATCAAAGTTTTTACTTACATTCATCATGGTTAGGGCTATACAAATTAAAAAAACTGGAGGACCAGAAGTATTAGAATTTGTAGATAAGAATATAGGTGAGCCAAAAGGCGAGGAAGTCTTAATACGTCACACAACTATCGGCTTAAATCGTTATGATTTAGAACACAGAAAAGGTATGCGCAAAATTAAAGATTTGCCATCAGTGCTTGGGGTAGAAGCAGTGGGAGTGATTGAAAAGCTTGGTAAAAAAATCAGTGATGGATTTAAGGTTGGAGACAGAGTTGGATATTGCACAGCTCCTCCAGGGGCATATTGTGAAAAGCGCATTATACACCAGAAATATCTGATAAAAATTCCAGATGATATATCTGATGAAGTTGCCGCTGCAGTGCTGTTTAAAGGTATGACAGCTCACTATTTAGTTAATCAATCTTATAAAATCAGGCCTGGTGCTTTTGTATTAGTTCATGGAGCTAATGGTGGTTTAGGACAAATAATATGCCAATGGGCAAAGGATAAAAAAGGTGTAGTGATAGGCTCTGTAAGCTCTGATGAAAAAATGAAGATAGCTTTACAAAGTGGCTGCACATACGCAATAAACTACAATGATAAAGACTTCGTTTCTAAAGTTATGGAGATTACGCAAAACAGAGGAGTAGGTGCAGTGTATGACCCCATAGGTTACGCTACAAGCAAGCTCTCTTTTGAATCTTTAGGCAGGTTCGGCATACACGTTTCCTATGGGCAGATATCAGGTAACGCTCCTATTAGTTTTTCTTTACTTAGTTCACGTTCGTTATTTGCAACTGGAACCTCAATATATCATTACAAGCATGATAGATTCACATTAGTGCTTACCACAATGGAAATCTTCGAGATGATAAGAAAAAAACTTTTAACTGTACGGATCAATAAAAAATATAAATTTGATGAAATAATTCAAGCTCATCGCGACATGGAAAATAGAAAAGCGAGTGGGTTAAATATCATCAAAGTCTCTTAAATAAATTAATAGTTAAAATTAACCATTCATTAAATTATATCAACTAGAATTTCACATATTTAATTCTCCTTTTGGGGGAATTAAAAGCATATAGCTAAACTGACTTAGATTTACCGACAACCGTCATCCCGCTACTTGTTAGCGCCGCGGCGGTATGACGTGTGGGAATTCAAATTGGCTACAGCAAACTGCTGAATTTCAATTTTTTTAATAATTATGTGCTATTCATTATATATGAGTTCCCACTTTTAGAGAGAATAGGAGATGATTTCCAAAAACTTAGAGGCAAGTTTGAATAGAGCACTACTCATTGCTTCTAATTTTAATCTTAAATATGCAAAGGTAGAACATTTATTGCTGGCGTTAACTAAAGACGTGGATGTAAATTACGTTTTGTCAAGATGTAATATCAGAGCCGATGAAATCATAAATATGGATAACATTCTATCAAGGTGCAATATTAAGGCTAATGATTATAATAATAATGTAAAAGGGTTTTTACAAAGCAGTTCTGAATTGATTATCAGTGGAGTTAAACCTAGCTCAATGTTTCAATGCATAATACACAGAGCAATAATACGGGCTCATAGCTTGGGAAAAAAAGAAATAAATGGAGCAAACGTTCTAGTAGAAATTTTGTCTGGGCAAGATTTATACGTTGAAGATCTATTGCAGAAACAAAGTGCGAAAGATTCCAATTTGATTTACCACATATCTAATATGAAATACTCTAACGATATGGATGAATACACCACCAATCATAAAGTAAAACTTGATAAAAATAATGATGCTCCTACTACAGTAAATAAAGGTGAGCTACTAAAAGATGAGGAAATTCTACAAAGTTATTGTAAAAATTTAAATGACTATGCAAGAAGCAAAAAAATAGATTATGTTATTGGTCGTGATTATGAATTAAATCGTACTATAGAAATATTATTGAGGCGTAGAAAAAACAACCCTTTATATGTTGGAGACCCAGGTGTTGGCAAAACAACAATAGTTGAGGGTTTGGTATTAAAGATCATTGAAGGCAGTGTTCCGAGTGCGCTCAGGTCCAGTATAATTTATGCTTTGGATTTAGGATCACTCCTTGCAGGGACACGCTATAGAGGTGATTTTGAAGAGAGAATAAAATCTATAATAAAAGCGATTGAGGCAAAACCAGGTACTATCCTTTTTATTGACGAAATACACACTATCATTGGAGCAGGTTCTACAAGTGGTAGCTTTCTTGATGCAGGTAACCTACTCAAACCTGCGCTTGCAAGAGGTACACTGCGTTGTATAGGTGCAACCACATATAGAGAATACAGCGCTAGTTTTGAAAAAGATAAAGCACTAGCGAGAAGGTTTCAAAAAATTAATGTTAAAGAATCTTCTGTTAATGAAACGATAAAGATACTAGATGGCATAAAGCACTACTATGAAGGGTATCATGGAGTATATTATACAAAGAATGCCATTAGGTCTGCGGCTGAACTTTCGCATAAGTATATTACTGGGCGAATATTACCTGATAAAGCGGTTGATGTTATTGATGAGGCAGGGGCATATTGTAAATTGCTAAGAAACAGGGGTAAAATTGTAAATAGTAGAGATATTAAGAATACCATTACTAGAATTACAAATGTGCCTTGCGGATCTGAATCTGATGATTTGCAGAAAGTAAAGTCTTTAAAAGCTAATCTAGAAAAGGTGATTTTTGGCCAAGAGCAGGCAATAGAATCTCTTGTTAATTCTATTAAAATTGCTAAATCTGGGTTGAGAAATTACAATAAGCCTTTAGCAAATTATCTTTTTGCAGGGCCAACCGGTGTTGGTAAAACCGAGCTAGCAAAACAATTAGCAGAAAGCATGGGCATGAATCTTATACGTTTTGATATGTCCGAATATATTGAATCTCATACGATATCCAGGATGATTGGTTCTCCTCCTGGATATGTAGGTTATGATCAGGGTGGATTACTCACAGAGTCTGTATCTAACAATCAATATAGTGTTGTACTGCTTGATGAAATTGAAAAGGCACATAGCGATATCTATAATATATTGCTACAAATTATGGATTATGGTTGTGTTACAGACACTTACGGACGTAAAGTTAACTTTTCCAATATAATTTTAATTATGACAACTAATGCAGGAGCAGTTGAACGCAGCAAAAGTTTTGTTGGCTTTGGGCATAAAAATTTTAATATTGGTGATAGCGAAAAAGCAATAGAACAGGTTTTTAGCCCTGAATTTCGTAATCGTCTTGATGCGATTATTTCTTTTTCTGACTTAAGTACGGATGTGATTTTGCATATTGTAGATAAATTTATTCAGGAACTGAAAAAGCAGCTGACGCAAAAAGGCATAAACTGCTTGGTAGAAGATGAAGTGAAATCTTATCTTGTACAAATGGGTTATAGTAAGGAAATGGGAGCACGTCCGATAGAGAGACTTATTGAAAAAGAGATAAAAAGTTACTTAGCGGAAGAAATACTGAATCGTAAATTAATAAAAGGAAAGAAATTAAGAATCTATATGAATAAAGTAGAAAATAAAATTGCTTTTGATATAGTTTAAAATCCTTGTATTGAACTTCATCTTTGTTACAATTTATAACTTAAATTTAATTTGAATTATAGTGATAAGTGATAAAGTAAAACAAGTTCTAAGCTACTACGAAAGTGAAACCCCCGGGGTAAAAGCAAATCTTACTCGTATTCTCATGCATGGAAAGCTTGGCGGCACTGGCAAGTTAGTGATTCTGCCAGTAGATCAAGGATTTGAGCACGGGCCAATTAAAAGTTTTGAAGTTAACCCTGATGCTTATGACCCACATTATCATTTTCAGCTTGCAGTTGATTCTGGAGTAAGTGCATATGCTGCTCCACTTGGTATGATTGAAGCTGGTGCTTCAACTTATGCTGGAATGCTCCCACTTATTTTGAAACTTAATAGTTCCAATTCTTTACATTCAAAGAACCTAACCTCTGATCAAGCAATAACCTCTTCTGTGAAAGATGCGCTGCGTTTGGGCTGCTTGGCTGTTGGATTTACTATATATCCTGGTTCTGCTAAGTGTTTCGATATGATGGAAGAAGCCCGTGAAATCGTAGCTGAAGCCAAATCTTATGGGCTTGCAGTAGTGCTATGGTCTTATCCACGCGGTGAAGGAATTTCCAAAGAAGGTGAAACAGCGGTTGATGTTATTGCCTATGCTGCACACATGGCAGCTTTGCTTGGCGCTAATATAATAAAAGTAAAACTTCCAACTAAATATTTGGAAAGGGAGAAAATAGAAACAGAAAATATTGAATCATTATCTAAAAGAATTGAATATGTTAAAAGATCTTGTTTTGCAGGGAAAAGAATAGTAGTTTTTTCTGGTGGTGAATCGAAGGAAGTAGATGACATACGCAATGAAGCAAAAGAAATTAAGCAGGGTGGTGGTAGTGGTTCAATCATTGGACGTAACACTTTTCAACGCAAAAGGGAGGAAGCTTTATCTATGCTAAAAGATATAATGGATATTTACACATAAAAAACGGCTGGGTGGCAGAATGGCTTATGCGGAGGACTGCAAATCCTTTTATACCGGTTCAATTCCGGTCCCGGCCTCTTTCATTTTCTATATCTTGTAAAAGTTGCTCAATTCAACAGTAGCTTTAAGTGTGTAACCTATAGAGAAAATTATTCATAAGTAAAATCAATTTCTTTTCAAGTTATGGTTATACTCTTATAACCTCAGTTATGGATTAGAAAATAGATAAAAGTATAACTAAGAAGAGGGAAACAGGGTAAACTCGAGTATTTTAGTAATAATAAGAGGTTACACATGAAGAAAGATATTACAGAACTGTACTGTTGCGTCGAGGATTTTTGTCGTGCGGTAGATGATAATTTTGCAAATAGGTTCTTATCAAACGGCAAAAAACCAACCAGAGTACCAGAAATAGCGCACTCAGAAATTCTAACCATAATCCTATTATACCATAAATCACCATGTAAAAACTTCAAGGCTTTTTATCTTTGTTATCTTCAGTTATTCTATAGATCAGAGTTTTCAAAGCTGCCTTCATATCACAGATTTATTGCCTTAAAGCCGCGAGTTTTGTGGTATTTAGCATTACTTTTGCAATGGTTTTGTGAACAAGCAAAAATGACCGGGATTTCCTACATAGATTCTACTTCAATAGCAGTATGCCATCGAAAAAGAATCTCAAGAAATAAGGTTTTCAAAGGATTAGCAGAGTTAGGAAAGAATACTTACGGCTGGTTTTTTGGTTTTAAATTACATGTAGTAATCAATGAAATAGGTGAAATTCAAGGTGTTACGCTAACCAGAGGTAACGTCGATGACAGAAAACCTGTACCAACTCTAACCAAAAAAC
Source organism: Wolbachia endosymbiont of Oedothorax gibbosus (assembly GCF_936270435.1). NCBI lineage: Bacteria > Pseudomonadati > Pseudomonadota > Alphaproteobacteria > Rickettsiales > Anaplasmataceae > Wolbachia > Wolbachia endosymbiont of Oedothorax gibbosus. The sequence goes on along the minus strand of NZ_OW370567.1, from coordinate 590,773 downwards.
TAACTGGACTTTTGTTTGGAGATAAGGGCTATATAAAGAAAGAGCTCTTTGAGAAACTATTCGATAGAGGTCTAAAACTCGTCACTAAAGTGAAAAAAGGTATGAAAAATGCACTGATTTCGCTGAAAGAGAAGATTTTACTAGGGAAAAGATCGATTGTTGAAACGGTTTTTGGCTGCCTAAAAAACAAATTTGAACTTGAGCACACTCGGCATAGATCCACAGTAAATTTCTTGGTACATATTTTTTCTACCCTCATTTCTTATTCAATGCAATCGAAAAAGCCCTGTATTTCTCAGCTTTACTTCGTTGGTTAATCCATAACTGGGGTTTATAGCGTTACATGGTAAAAAATAAACTAAAAATAAGCAAAATGTTTTACAAACGTAATTTACTATTTTTACTACCGCCTGAAGTTGCTCACTCTTTGGCAATTATGGCATTAAAGAAAATACCTTATAAGAATCCTATAGAGCTACCAGAATCTTTGAGTGTGAATTTTTTTGGTAATAAGCTCAGAAGCCCCGTGGGCCTGGCTGCAGGTTTTGACAAAAATGCAGAAGTTATAAGGCCTATGCTTTCATTTGGTTTTGGATTTATTGAAACTGGTACTGTAACTCGTAATCCACAATATGGAAACAAAAAACCAAGAATTTTTCGGTTAGTTGAGGATCAAGGGATAATTAACAGATTGGGATTTAACAATAAAGGAATAGACTATTTTCTTAAACAAATAGATAAACCCAAGCTTGATGACTGCATTTTTGGCATAAATATAGGAAAAAATAGCGCATCGAAAGACCAAATTAGTGATTATGTTGATTTAATAAAGATGGTATATGGAAAAAGCAATTATATAGTACTGAACATCTCATCCCCAAACACGCCTAATTTGCGCAATCTGCACAATAAGCAAGAATTATCGGAATTACTGAAAGCTATCCGCAGATCAATTGATAATTCTAAATCCATACCAATAATATTAAAAATCTCACCAGATATAGATCAGCAAACGAAAGAAAATATCGCTGAGCTTGCACTGGAATATAAAATTGACGGTTTAACAGTAAGCAACACTACGGTAAGTAGAGATAATCTGCATTCCCACCACAACGAAAGTGGCGGATTGAGTGGCAAACCACTGTTCAAACTTTCAACCGAGTTATTGGGCGATATGTACAAATTTACTAAGGGCAAAATATTATTGATAGGGTGCGGAGGAATCTCAAGTGGTGATGATGCATATAAAAAAATAAAGGCAGGAGCTTCTTTGGTGCAGTTGTACACTGCTCTCATATACCACGGACCTCAAGTTGTAAACAAAATTAATCTAGAACTTGCAGAACTAATAAGGAGAGATGGATTTAGTAACATTAGTGAGGTAGTGGGTTGTATACATTAGACATCTTCTCTGTCATCTGAATAGCTGACACTGGTTCCTTTATGACGGCAGTGCCCAGAGGCGTCATCCCAGTGCCCAGACACTGGGATCTCATTTCACCTTATGACGGTGTCATCCCAGTAACCTCCTTCTCCTGTCATCCCAGTGCTTCCTTCTTCTGTCATCCCAGTGCTTCCTTCTCCTGTCATCCCAGTGACCTTACCCAGAAAAAGTAGAGAGGAAGTTAAGCCATTTTCATTATGAAAATGATGAATCAAATTTTTCAGGAATGCAATAGTTAATAGTAGAATGTCTACGTTGTTTGTTATAAAAAATTTCTATGTATTCAAATATTGCGGTTCTAGCTTGTTGTGCGGAGTGTTGTGAGGTATCAATGAGTAATTCCCTCTTTAGTGAACTAAAAAAGCTCTCCGAAACAGCATTATCGTAACAACAACCTTTGTGACTCATGCTAGAAATAATACTTTTTGTATTCAGTAAAAATTGATAATTTTTAGAGGTATATTGTGAACCTTGATCACTATGAAATAGCAGATCTTTGGCTGGTTTGCGCTTATCAACAGCCATCAATAAAGCATCTATGCTTAGTTATTGTACTACTCATTAACTACCATACGTGAATATAGATCAATTATTGCTGCCAAATATAGCCAACCATCCTTAGTTTTTATGTATGTAATATCAGTTACCCATACTTTGTTTGGCTGACTAGTAGTAAAGTTTTGGTCCAATATATTGGGAGCTATTGTCAGTCTGCTGTTTTTTGCTTTTGAATCTTCGCCTCAGTCTAGCTTGAATGCCATTTTTTTGCATGACATCCTGCACTGTTTTGATGTTGCAATTTTTACCTAAAGCCTTTAGTTCAGCATGAATTTTAGGTGCACCATATCTACAATTAGATGCTTGGTATATTTTTTGAATATCTGCTAGAAACTGCTCCCTTGTTGATTCTTTGCTGCTTTTCTTCTTACTAGTCCATTTGTAGTAGCCGCTAGCAGAAAATCCTGCATAACTCCTGTACTTTATAGTAGTTTCTATGCTTTTTGATAAATAAATATTTTACTCTTTGTGACTTGCCCAGGGCTTTTTTTAAAATGTCTCTTTCTCTAGTAACTCTTGTTAGTTCTTTCTTTAATTCAAACTTTTCTTTATCACATGGTGCCAACTTTCCCTTACCAGGAAATGCTTCTTCTATTGATCCTTTTTCGTTATATTTTTTTATCCAGTCACTTAGTGTACTGTTATCTATTCCTAAATCTTTAGCTATTTTGCTTGCTGACTGCCCCGTTTCCTTTACCAACTTTATTGCCTCTAATTTAAATTCCACTGTGTAATTCTTTCTGTTCTTTACCATAATAAGCCCTCATGATCATGTTTTATTTTACCTCAAAAATGGCTTAACTTCCTCTCTACTTTTTCTGGGTAAGGTCAAGCAGTTGTGTTAAAATTCAATAGAAAAATGGAAAATATTAAAGATAATTTTTACTTGTGGACTATAAAACTAAAAAGACTTGTTTTTAACATACTTAACGAATTTGCTTTTTCAATCTTTAATAGTTGTATCTCATCACTTTGAAATACTCTACTATATTAGAATGACCTGCAAGAATAGCTAAATTTAAAGGAATGTGGCCATTTCTAGCAGCTATTTTAAAATTAGAACCTTTTTCTATAAGATACTTTACTACTTCCAATTTGCCTTTTTCAGCAGCTTCATGCAAAGGAGTATAACCAATAATGTTAACAGCATCGACTTTAGCGCCATTTTCTATAAGATATTGTACTACATTTAAATGACCTTGATCAGCAGCTTCATGTAGAGCAGACCATCCCCCTCTATTAGTAGCATTTACATTGCCACCGTGTTCTATTAGATATTTTAATACTTCTAGGTGATTATTATATGCAGCGCCATGCATAGGAGTTAAACTGCCATTCTCCGTAGCCTTTAAATCAAATCCTTTTTCTATAAGATATTTTACTATATCCAAGTGACCACCTTCAGCAGCAGAGTGAGTAGGAGTTCTATCATAATTATCATTAACTGCAAAATCAGCACCATTTTCTACAAGATAGTCTACTATATTCAAGTAACCACATAGCGCAGCTCTATGCAAAGGCGTTGAACCATATGTATTCATAGTTGCAACATTACATCCTTCCTCTTCTATCAAATGTTTTACTACTTCTAATTTGCCTGATTCAGCAGCATAGTGTAGCGGAGTATCACCATAATAATCACTAGCTTTGCTATCAACTTTTTCTCCAATAAGCTTTTTGACTTCATCAAAACTATGCAGCCCTAAAGCATATAATTTTTTATTTAATTCTCTATTAAAAGCCATATATTCCCTGTCTACGAGCTAATTTCTACCTTACAGTTCCAATTTTGTCAATACGCCATTTTTACCTTCTTTTTAAATTATCGAGTACCTAAAAGCTCAATATCAGCGGTATAAACAAAAAACATAAGAGCTATGAATAAGTACTTAAAGTTTGTGTAGGCGTACTTATTCATAGCTACGCTATTACTAGATAGAAGCAGCCTTAGGGCTATATTTCTCAGCAAACACCCTACCATCTCTGACTAAAGAGTTGGCTAGTAAAAGTAGTTTTCTCATAGCAGCGGTAGAAGCAACTTTATATGGTTTTTTGTATTGATCATATAGCCTATCAAAGAAGATTTTCATATAAGAATTGTACCTTTGCGCACTAAGAATACACATATGTAAAACCTTTCTAATTTGTGATCTACCACCCTGAATACACCTTTTTTCTTTGCTAAAACCGCTATCTCGATTAAAGGGTGCAACTCCAGAAAGGCTAGATATTTCTTTCTCTACTTACTTCTGAGCATAGTAATACTACTGTTACAGCTATACCGGAAATAAACACAACTGTAGTAAATAACACAATAATGCTAGGCATTCTAGCCACTGGCCTGTTTAACAAAACACAATATAAACAACCAATTCATGAAAATCTTTTGTCGCCAAGAGAACAATCAATGAGGTTAAACAATATAGATGAGAACATGATTATAAAAGCCATACAACATGGTAAAGAAAAGTTTGGGGATCCTGATACTAAGATGGATGAAGTGAAAATTAGTGGTAACAAGACTGGAATGTGGAAAAGGAAATAAATAGTTAATGTGCCCCTCATACTGAGCGTGGTATATAGTTTTGGAGGCCAAAGGGAAGGTATGGCAATCATTTATCTCTTTCTTGTTATTTTCGATTGCTCATTACGCTAACCATGGATTAGAAAAATAGAAAGAGAAGAGAGAAAAAAGGGTAATCTCCTTTTGGTTATCTTAAAAATAAACTTGAGATAGACCTTCTGTTAATTTCTTGGCTCACATCTTTTCTACTCCTATTCCATGAAATCCAAAAAGCCTTTCCTTAACCCAGTTGTAAGAACCTGTTCATAATCTTTTAAGGAGTAAAGAAGTGAAAGCAAGAACGACCATTTGTAAGCTAGTGTTGAGTTTCCGCTCGCAATTTTTCCACAAACGCCTACATTTTTCCAACCAAGCAAAAGAGCGCTCAACAACCCATCTCTTTGGCAGTACAACAAAGGTGTGTAATTCACTTCGCTTTATTACTTCGACCGTCGAACCAATAGTTGCTTTTATTTGTGTTGCAAAATTTTCTCCAGTGTAGCCTGCATCAACAAGTATATTTTTAACTTCAGAGAGTTTTTCTTTAGCATTTTCGACCATTTTCATGGCACTGCTGCGGTCGGTTGCTTCTGCCGTTGTTACATAAATCGCGTGTGGTAAACCTTGTGTATCTACTGCAATATGGCGCTTTATTCCTGAAATTTTTTTACCTGCATCGTAGCCCTTATTTTCAGCAGTATCTGCATTTTTTACGCTCTGAGCATCAATTATACAAAAACTAGTTCTTTCTTTCCGACCATTGCTGATACGTGTCTCTCCAACTAATTTTTTTTAATACACGCTCCAAAGTACTTTCTGTATCTTCGCTTGGTTTTTCACTCCATTTTTTAAAATATTCGTAACAACTTCGCCATTTTGGAAAATCTTTTGGCAGCATTCTCCACTGACAGGCACTTTTTAGGACGTACAGCACTGCACAAAATACATCATACAAATCAAGTTTTCTTGGTTTTGTTTTCTTCCTACTACTCTCCAGAATTGATCTGATTTTTTCAAATTGTTCTCGACTTATGTCACTTGGGTATAAATTTCTCATATATCCTTATTCATATACATCATCTCATAGTTTATCACTTTTTTGAGATTATGAACAGGTTCTAAGAACCTGTTAAGGATCTCGAAAATATGAGGTAAAGTAGGCATAGTTAAGAAAGAGGTATATCTATGCAAAAAAGCTATCCAAGCGATATAAGTCAAGAACAATTTGAAAAAATCAGACCAATACTGGAGAGTAGCAGAAAGAAAACAAAACCAAGGAAACTTGATTTGTATGATGTATTTTGTGCAGTGCTATATATCCTAAAAAGCGCCTGCCAGTGGAGAATGCTGCCAAAAGATTTTCCAAGGTGGGAGAACGTGTATTACTATTTTCAAATGTGGAATAAAAAGAATGGAGCAGAACCAAGCTTGCTGGAAGTAGTCTTAAAAAAAATTAGTTGGAGAGGTTCGTATCAGCAATGGTCGGAAAGAGAAAACCAGTTTCTGTATAATTGATGCACAAAGTGTTAAAAACACAGATACTGCTGAAAAAAAGGGCTATGATGCAGGTAAAAAGATTTCAGGCATAAAGCGTCATATTGCAGTTGATACGCAAGGCTTGCCACATGCAATTCATATAACAACGGCAGAAGTAACTGATCGTAGCAGTGCTGTGGAAATGGTGGAAAAGGCTGAAGAAAACCTCTCTGAAGTTAAAAATATACTGGTTGATGCTGGCTATACAGGAGAAAATTTTGCAACTCAAATAAAAGCTACTATTGGTGCAACTGTTGAGGTAATAAAGCGAAGTGAATTACACTCTTTCGTTGTATTGCCAAAGAGATGGGTTGTTGAGCGTTCTTTTGCTTGGTTGGAAAAATGTAGGCGTTTGTGGAAAAATTGCGAGCGGAAACTCAACACTAGCTTACAGATGGTTGTTCTCTCCTTCATTTCTCTCTTATTACGAAGATTTTAAACAGGTTCTTAAGTTGACGCCATTGTCTGAACAGATACCTGTCGCATTAAACAACAGTCTGATATTAGTTTTAATTCTTCTGTCAGTTAGTTCTTGTCTGTCAGATCAAATTTTGTCTTTTACATTCTTAAGCCTTTAGCTCCTCAAACACCTCACTTGCTCTATTTAAAACAGAATCAGGAAAACCAGCAAGTTTTGCTACATGTATTCCATATGACTCATCTGCAATGCCTTCAATTACTTCATGTAGAAAGATAACCTCTCCGTTCCACTCTCTTATTTTTACACAAAAACATTTCACGTTCTTCAAGTATTTGCTTACTTTAGTTAATTCATGATAATGAGTTGCAAAAATGGCGCGGCACTTATTTACATTGTGAATATGTTCAATCACCGCCTGTGCAATAGATAATCCATCATACACCCCTGTGCCCCTACCAATTTCATCAAGTATCACCAAGGAACGATCTGTTGCCTGGTTGACTATTGTTGCTGTTTCAATCATCTCCACCATAAAGGTGGAATAACCAGCTGTTATATTATCTGTTGCACCAACCCTGCTGAATATCTTGTCAATCACTCCAATATGTGCACTATCTGCTGGCACAAATGACCCCATGTGAGCTAAAATTGCGATGAGAGCATTTTGCCTCAAGAAAGTGCTTTTTCCAGCCATATTAGGACCAGTAATTAGATGTATACCCGCTAAATCGATGCTATTTGCAATGAATTTATCGTTAACTTCAATCACTGGATGTCTTCCATTACAGATATTGAACTCTTTACTGTCATCGATAATGGGTTTTACGTAATTATTTTGCACTGCAAGCTCCGCAAACGTGGCTCTAATATCAAGTTTTGCCAAAGCATTTGCAGCAAGAGCAATTTTTTCAGATTCTTTAGCGACTTCACTACACAGTTCACTAAAAATTTTCATTTCTAAGCTGATTGCAGCATCACGTGCCGTAAGAATTTTATTTTCTAGTTCTTTCAATTCATTAGTAGTGTAGCGCATGCTATTTGCCAAGCTTTGCCTATGAATAAATATATCTGAAGTTATTTTGTGATTTGCCGACACTTCAATGTAATAACCAAGTATGTTGTTGTGCAATATTTTTAGTGCAGCAATGCCAGTTAAATCGCGATAAGATTCACGGAGTTTGGTTATCAGTTTATTACTATTATTTAATATGTAGGATAACTCAGATAGTTCCTGGTTATATTTTGGATTGATAAACCATCCTTCTTTCATGGAACTAAGGTTGTTATTAAGCACAGCACTATCTAAAAGCTCAAACAGGTCTTTATGATTGCCAAGGCTTTTATGTATTGTGCTGAGTTCACTCTCGTCACTACTTATCACCTGAGTAGTAGACACTGGTTCCTTTTCTCTGGTCAAGCACTGAAATGACATCTGAAAGTTAGCTGCTGGTTCTTCACTTAAACAATAATTATGCAAGGTAGACAGAAACTCAGACAACTCTAAAGTTTTTCCTAGGCCTATTTTTAATAGGTTCATATCCTTTGGTGAACCACGCCCTAGTATTAAGCGCGATAAAGACCTCTCAATATCTGGAATGTTAGATAGTATCTCCCGTATTTTTTTGCGCGCCTCATGACTGTTTACAAAAAATTGAGCGGTGCTGAGCCTCAAATTGATTGCCTTGGAGCAAGCAAGTGGTGAAGCAAGAATTTGTTTGAGCAGACGTCCACCAGAGGCTGTAACTGTGTGATCAATAACTGAAATTAGTGAACCTTTCTTTTCACCAAATTGAGTTGAAAATAACTCAAGATTTCTCCTTGCTGAAGCATCAATAAGCATGAAATTTTGTTGCTTATAGGTTTTTGGGAATTCAAGCCTTGGAATAGAGCCCCTTTGTGTTACTCTGACATATTCAAGCAGTGCACCGCACGCCATGATTTCTACTTTGCTGAAATTTCCTATACTTCCAAGTTCCCTGATTTTATAAAACTCGCATAATGTTCTGTGAGATTTACTATACTCAAAAAAGCTTTGTGCGTGTTGCGTAATTGATATTTTATAATTTTTTAAAATCGATCTAATTTTTTCGTCCTCAGTGAATTTTTCAGAAATTAATAATTCTCTTGGTGATATACGCAATAAATCACTATCTAGAGCTTTCAAACTCGTTAAAGTGTGAAAAAATTTTCCCGTTGATAATTCAAGCCAACTAATAGCATATTCGTCATTTTGTTCAACTATGGACGCGAGATAATTATTGCTTTTATCCTCCAGTAGTGAATCTTCTATAATTGTACCTGGAGTTACAACTCGCACTACATCACGTTTTACTATGGATTTATAGCCCCTCTTTTTTGCTTCATCAGCAGTTTCTAATTGGTCACAGATTGCTACTTTGAATCCTAAATCTATTAGCTTGTGTAGGTAAGATTCGCTACTGTGTGCTGGCACTCCACACATTGGTATTTCTTGCCCATTTGAATTGCCCCTCTTGGTTAGCACTATATTCAGCAATTTCGCAGCTTTAATAGCATCATCGAAAAACAACTCATAAAAATCTCCCAGCCTATAAAATAGCAGATGATCCTTGTATTGAGCTTTCAGGTTCAAATATTGTTCCATCACAGGAGTGTTTCTTTCTTTCACAAAGCTCATAATATTTTTTAATATATTGTATTGGTGATAAATTCAATGTTATTATAGATTATATTGCACATACATAAAATTTAAATAAGTGGAGTATGATACAAAAACAAATTGAGCAATTTCTCTGTCTTTCTACCTTTTTCTTCACCGATTTAAGTGCTTTTATAGCTATAATGTGCTATCGAAGTTCTCTGTAATCTTAGTTGGTTCTTCTAGAATATTCAAAATATCAGTTGCACAATAAACCCGATCTCTCTTTCCTTGAGAAGTTTGTGAAACGATGCCTAAATCTTCAAGCTTTACGATTGCTCTTTGGGCTGTTGTAAATACGACACCTAAGTTTTCAACCACTTTCCTTATAGTAAAGTAAGGGTTTACAGCGAGATACCTTACAATACCACTCGCAACTCCTTCAGTTTTAGAACTAACTTCAGTTTGCCAATTTGCAATCAAAATGTTAATTCGTTCTGCTCTTGACAATGCATCCAATGATTGCAGTACTACACCATTTAAGAAAATAAGAGAGGTAGTCCTCAACAACTCATGATATAAATATATCTTGAGGAAAAAAAGCGGTGTATGGTCCCAGAGTGTGATGGTATGATAAAATGTGAGAAAAAAATACCATCAAGGGAGGAATTATGGTTACATGGGTGCGCCAAAATAACAGAGACAATTCGTAGAGCAATACAAAATAGTAAAGAGAGCATAGCAAAACTCTCCAGGTACTATAACCTTAATCCAAAAACTATTGTCAAATGGAGAAAACGCTCATTCACTAAAGATAGTGATATGGGTCCAAAACATCCAAGATCAACTGTCTTAACTTTAGAAGAAGAAGCGATAATTGTTGCATTTCGCAAGCATACACTTTTACCATTAGATGATTGCCTTTATGCTCTCCAGTCTACAATTCGACATCTAACCCGATCTAGTCTACATCGTTGTTTACAAAGGCATAACATTAGTAGACTACCAGATGTTGATGGTGAAGTTAAACCAAAAAAGAAGTTCAAACAATACCCTATAGCATATTGATATTGCAGAAGTCAGAACAGAAGAAGGTAAGTTATATTTGTTTGTTGCAATAGATAGAACATCTAAATTTACCTATGTTGAGTTGCATAATACTGCTACAAAACCCATAGCTGCTGAGTTTCTACGTAATTTGATTAAAACCTTACCATATAAAATACATACCATTTTAACAGATAACGGCATACAATTTACCAACCAGAAGCGTCATAAGTATGCTTTCAAGCACATATTTGATAGAGTTTGTACAGACAACGACATTGAACATTGTTTGACAAAAGTTAGCCATCCTTAGAACCTGTTTAAAATCTTCGTAATAGGAGAGAAATGAAGGAAAGGACAATCATTTGCAAACTGGTGTTGAGTTTACGTTCGCAATTTTTCCACAATCGCCTACACTTTTCCAACCAATCAAAAGAGCGTTCAACGACCCACCTCTTTGGCAATACAACAAAGGTATGTTCGTTTTATTACTTCAACGGTTGCACCAATAGTAGTTTTTATTTGAGTTGCAAAATTTTCTCCTGTGTAGCCAGCATCAACCAATATGTTTTTAACTTCAGAGAGGTTTTCTTTAGCATTTTCGACCATTCTCACAGCGCTACTACGATCAGTTGCTTCTGCAGTTGTTACATAAATTGCATGTGGTAGACCTTGAGTATCAACTGCGATATGGCCCTGAAATCTTTTTACCTGCATCATAGCCCTTTTTCTCAGCAGTATCTGTGTTTTTAACACTTTGAGCATCAATTATACAGAAACTGGTTTTCTCTTTCCTACCATTGTTGATACGGACCTCTCCAACTAGTTTTTTTTAAGACCAGTTCCAACAAACTTGGTTCTTCTCCATTTTTTTTACTCCAGATTTGAAAATAGTAATATATGTTTTCCCACTTTGGAAAATCCTTTGGCAACATTCTCCACTGGCAACAACTTTTCAGTACGTATAAGACTGCACAAAATACTTCATATAAATCAAGTTTTCTTGGTCTTGTTTTCTTCCTGCTACTCTCTAGTATTGGTCTGATTTTTTCAAATTGCTCTCGACTTATATCACTTGGATAATTTTTACGCATAGATACACCTCTTTCTTAAATCTATGCCTATTTTACCTCATCTCTCCGAGATTTTAAACAGGTTCTAAGGCTTTTCGTGCTTTTTTGATTCTCTGTTTCCATTTTCCCCCCTCTTTAAATATTCTGCCCACAAAATGTTCAAACGCTTAGTTGCTTCTGCAAAATACGTATCGTAATTATCCTCGTAGGTGTACGACACAATATCTTTAGGTGCTAATAAATCTAAGTTAAATTCTTTCTTTTCCATAAATACCTTTCAATAAAAAGTTAAACTTGTAGCTGTTGTATCTTTTAAATTCGAACTTAAAACGTACAACTCCACCATTAATGCCAAAAAGATTATAATTAAGCTTGATGATTTTTTCTCTACTATCTTCAAGTTCAGTGCCAAGAATTGTTAATCGATAATCTGGTTCAAGAGGAAAATCTCTCTTATAAGAAATAAACATATCAATAAACATGCCCCCTTTTTCAGAATTAAGCTGCTCACTGATCGTATTTTCATAGAAGTATAAAAACGTTAGCTGTTCGGTTACATAAGGTTTAGACGATGGAAAATAATCCGTTATTATTATCCCATTAAAAGTAAAAACATTATCAACATCTTCCTCCAATAATCCACTAGCTTCGCAAACTGTGATATCAGAGCTACCATCATTGATGAGTAAATTATAAACTTTATGCTTAACATTGATGTGATAATTGGCAGAAAAACTATTCTGGTTTTTAAGCAGTGTCCAAACACCTAAATTCAAATGCAGACAGAAAGCAACATTTGGATAATATTTGTTATTTAAATCACCATTAGGTAAGTTAAAAAATAAGACATAATAGGTATTGTTGTTATAATTGAACATGCTACTGACTAAATTGTCATTTAGGTCAATGCTGCTTCTTTCTGGCCTAAAATAATCAAAAAGTGGAGCATTATCGAGTATTTTCATTTCTTGACCATCAAAACGAATGACTACAAATTTGCCATCGATTAAATGAAATGCACCAATTAGATAATTGCCATCATTTTCCAAAGTACGTTTGCTTATTAGCTTATAGGGAAAACTTAGTTCCCGTCTTTTAGTAAGTGGAAATAATCCATCACTGCTTGGTTGTCCATACCATACTTCCATTCCACTTTGGGTAAAGATACAGAGATTATTATTGATTGCACCAAGTCCTACACCTTTGCCAGCATATGAAATAATGGTAAATGCTTCCCACTTTTTAAATTCAGCAAAATCACTAGTATAGAACACTTCTCCTTTACTGCTACTTAGCAGGTAGAGAGTTGAGTTCATAACCTCAAAATCTACAATATCCTTTGGCTTTATATCGCCTTTTGAGATATCAATTTCAGTAAAGGTATCATCTACGAGCTTATAAAGTTTGCCCGATATCAACCAAAATTTATAGTTATTACAATTGCACATAGAAGGACGATCGTCCCTAGAGACACTCGCCAAAGTAAATATTGATTTATATTTACTTTTCGGTAGATCAATTTTATAAATTGTCAGCAAAAAAGTAGCACTCACCTTAGCTAAATAAATTGTATCGTCATTACCGTAGTAAAAGCCAACGATGACATCGCCAGTTGCAAAAGGAATGTCAAAAAGTGGAAACAGTGGTGGTCGCAGCCGCAAACCTTCAGGGCTAGCCAAAAAGTTCATTACTGTAAAATCATCAATACAGTGACCATATTTAATGTCTCTAAGTAGTGGAATTTCAAAAGAATTCATTGTCTATCCAAATAGTTTCCTTAATACTTTGACTTCCTACACTGTGACCAGCACAAAGCCTATTTCTTATTTCATGATACTGTTCATTAAAACCCTGTGGCAGCGGAGTATTCAGCCGTACTGATAATTTAAAAGCTGTAGAATATTTCAAAAATTCTCGTTTTAATCCATCAAGACCAACTGGTACGTCCATTCCCGTTTTTTCACAAGACACAATTCCAGCCTCTTTAAAGTAAATTACATATTTTTTAGATGATTTCACCGCCGGCAAAATTTTAATTTCACGACAAGTATCACGCGTGAGTAACATGTAAGATGGTAACCATGGCATCCGTAGCGACTGTGTATAGCGTAAGTTACATGCACCATAGTGATCTATTAAATCCATGACATAGAAATTCTTGTAGTGGCTTAGATTGACATCAAAAGCTGGTTTTCTCTTATTACAACCATCAAACAAATAGCCACCACCAACTGTTTGACCAGGTTCCAGTTCAAACTCTTTAATAACATCAGAGCCCAGCCAATAGTAATTTTCATGTAATTGGTCGAAAGCTTCCCAAAAGAGCCTTTTTACTAAATCGAGTGTACCGTAATGCTCAGAGGCATCACGGCGCGAGTTAATCCCCAGCATTCCTTGTATTTCTACAAGTAAGTTAGAAAAACTATCATCGTAATTCTTTATCTCACTCATCTTGCTTTTCCTTATCAGCAGTAGAAAGATTTTTGATCGTCTTAATGTAAGTCTCTGGTTTCGGTGATTTCGGCGGCAATATTAAAGTGCCAACAAAAAACGGAAAGAAATCAGTATACATGTAAGCCATCAGTTCACCTCGCTCTTGTGGATAATCCTGCAGCACAAAATTACTTTCTATAAGAAACGACATTGCAATATTTTTTAAAGGACCAAAAGCACTGTTAGGAGCAGATATTTCTCTATAAACCTCAGTTATGGATTAGAAAATAGATAAAAGTATAACTAAGAAGAGGGAAACAGGGTAAACTCGAGTATTTTAGTAATAATAAGAGGTTACCCATGAAGAAAGATATTACAGAACTGTACTGTTGCGTCGAGGATTTTTGTCGTGCGGTAGATGATAATTTTGCAAATAGGTTCTTATCAAACGGCAAAAAACCAACCAGAGTACCAGAAATAGCGCACTCAGAAATTCTAACCATAATCCTATTATACCATAAATCACCATGTAAAAACTTCAAGGCTTTTTATCTTTGTTATCTTCAGTTATTCTATAGATCAGAGTTTTCAAAGCTGCCTTCATATCACAGATTTATTGCCTTAAAGCCGCGAGTTTTGTGGTATTTAGCATTACTTTTGCAATGGTTTTGTGAACAAGCAAAAATGACCGGGATTTCCTACATAGATTCTACTTCAATAGCAGTATGCCATCGAAAAAGAATCTCAAGAAATAAGGTTTTCAAAGGATTAGCAGAGTTAGGAAAGAATACTTACGGCTGGTTTTTTGGTTTTAAATTACATGTAGTAATCAATGAAATAGGTGAAATTCAAGGTGTTACGCTAACCAGAGGTAACGTCGATGACAGAAAACCTGTACCAACTCTAACCAAAAAACTAACTGGACTTTTGTTTGGAGATAAGGGCTATATAAAGAAAGAGCTCTTTGAGAAACTATTCGATAGAGGTCTAAAACTCGTCACTAAAGTGAAAAAAGGTATGAAAAATGCACTGATTTCGCTGAAAGAGAAGATTTTACTAGGGAAAAGATCGATTGTTGAAACGGTTTTTGGCTGCCTAAAAAACAAATTTGAACTTGAGCACACTCGGCATAGATCCACAGTAAATTTCTTGGTACATATTTTTTCTACCCTCATTTCTTATTCAATGCAATCGAAAAAGCCCTGTATTTCTCAGCTTTACTTCGTTGGTTAATCCATAACTGGGGTCTATAAAGATATTTGTTAGTAGAAGGTGCAGGTATTGGTGACATCTTAAATATTGAAGCTGGTTGCCACCAGAAGAATGCTTTGCAGTGATCTCCTACAACTTTAGCTTTAGCGCCTTTTAGATAATCTTTATCTGGAACATCAACACCTGGTGTTATACCAGGTGATACCGTTACAGTTGCAGTATCGCTATCCTTCATCACCGTAAGTGCTATTGGCACTCCTGACGATATCCCTATTCTATCTCGTGCAAGCCATTCTTTATCCTCTAGTTGAATGATATCTCCCTTTTTAAATAAACCAATTTCATTTAAAATTACAGTACTCGGATCTTTACTTTCAGGTAGTGCGCCTGAAAAAGTTACAGTCATAGAGTGGTATTCATCGATTGCTTTATCAATTTTTTCTAACGTTATACTTTTCTTCTTTGATGCTGTACCTGCCTTGTGCAAATAAGTTGAGGTATCAATATAAACCTCAGCACAATCAAATATCAGTGGTGATAGCATGTTTTTAGTATCACTAAGAAACATATCGCTTCTCGGTGCTTGCGTGTAATTGAGTCCCGATTTGGTACGCAAAAGTCCCATTGCAGAGTTTGGCATTGAACCGACAAGTCTTGAAGTACGAAGTACACCACCATTAACACGAATCATATAATCGATAAGTGTACGTACCTCTCCTTCTATGCAGTCATACATATTATCATCGGTAGAGCCGGCACAGATAAATCCACGTGATGCTATCGTTTTAAACTGATAATTATTTACTTCTCTAATTACATGTATTAATAATTCCTGATAAACACGCTCACCGCGTTCCATAAATGACGTTAAACTTGTTGGTGCATTTGCAGGAAACTTATCCCGATTAAACAAAAATTTAACATCATCATTATCAATAACAGCTGTACCAGAGACCCTCTGAAAATCAATTCTCATAGTTTTTTGATCAACAGTTTGAGATTCATAATCTCCATACTCTATGAAGCTCTTACCTATTCTAACAATCTCTTTATTGTTTCTAGGAACAAAAGGAGGCTGGACTAAAAATCTGTCAAGTCCAGAGTAACGATTTGGCATATCAGAAACTCCAGGACCAGTGAAGGCGAGAAGTGGACTTGAAAATAAAACTATTTCAATAAGCCGTTGTGATAATAGCGTTGTTCTATAATATTCTGAATTTGTAAATATTGAGCCTTCCACAGTGTGAGGACGTCCATGGCGATTTATAAAAGTCATTAAAACCCCCTATTTCTGAAATAATTTTGTACGTTTTTAAATTCTGTTTCGAAGTCACTGGGAACATCGCTGTATTGATAATTGGTCGGTATCGCAGTTGCCTTTCGATGCAGTCCCTGTTTCAATCCACCAACTTCTTCTTTAAATTTAGACAGTGGCTTATTGCGCAGTTCCTGAGCTAATTGATCGTCTTTTGCAATATCAGCTAGCTTTTTAACAAAAGACGCTTTATTTTTGCCTTTTGCTATCTGATCATTAATATAACGAACTTTACTTACAGTGAGCGTATCACAAAAATCTTGTAGATCCTGATAGTCTTCACCACTTAGAACTTTTTCAGCAAATTGCTCATTAGCTTTTACCAGCTCTAAAACTTTACGATCATCATCACCGAGCGTATACCCCTTGGCTATCGCCTCATCGATGATATTTTTCGTTTTTTCTACACTTTCTTCGTAAAAATCATCGATTTCAGCATTTTTTTCAATGTTTTTTCCATCGATTTCATCGATTTTACTATTTTGTTCAATCATGTTTTTCTCCTATTTTTAAATTTTTAGTACCTTATGTAGTAGTCATACTTATCGTCAGTGATATTAGGAATGTGGAATATAGTTGTTCCCTTATTGTTAATATCATTGGCAATCATATCTGCTAGCTCTTCTATAGTTGTGCTTTTTTTTGCTTTGACTTCTCTAAATTCTTTGGCGGTAACATTAGTTGGTGCTTTTCCATCACCATCAACACTCCACCAGATTACCATATCAAAACCTTCACCAGTGTTGGCTTGTCTTTTAAGACCTATATAGTCTCCTGCTTTTACTTCTTTGAATTTGAGGACATAGAGGCACCTTTGTGTAAACAGCGCTTTATGCTGAATAGCATAGGTTATCACTGAGTTTTTCTCAGCAAACAGCACATTCGGTTTTCCTGGCGTTCTCTTATCCGTTGGTGATTGTTTGTAAATAACATAATCGCCCCATGACTTTATCTGTAAATTTTTAATTATATCTTCATGGGCACCTAAAAGCTTAGTATAGTAATGTGAAGAAGAACTAGTACTAACAAGAGATGTACCAGGTATTGGAAACATTGAATATACAAACCATGGTGAAAACAAAAAGTAATTTTGTGAAGTACTAAGATTAGAACGATTTGATTGCAAAAAAGTAGCACTGTATGATGGTATATTTAAAGGAAAACCAATATTATAAACCCTATTAACCTCAGTTATGGATTAGAAAATAGATAAAAGTATAACTAAGAAGAGGGAAACAGGGTAAACTCGAGTATTTTAGTAATAATAAGAGGTTACCCATGAAGAAAGATATTACAGAACTGTACTGTTGCGTCGAGGATTTTTGTCGTGCGGTAGATGATAATTTTGCAAATAGGTTCTTATCAAACGGCAAAAAACCAACCAGAGTACCAGAAATAGCGCACTCAGAAATTCTAACCATAATCCTATTATACCATAAATCACCATGTAAAAACTTCAAGGCTTTTTATCTTTGTTATCTTCAGTTATTCTATAGATCAGAGTTTTCAAAGCTGCCTTCATATCACAGATTTATTGCCTTAAAGCCGCGAGTTTTGTGGTATTTAGCATTACTTTTGCAATGGTTTTGTGAACAAGCAAAAATGACCGGGATTTCCTACATAGATTCTACTTCAATAGCAGTATGCCATCGAAAAAGAATCTCAAGAAATAAGGTTTTCAAAGGATTAGCAGAGTTAGGAAAGAATACTTACGGCTGGTTTTTTGGTTTTAAATTACATGTAGTAATCAATGAAATAGGTGAAATTCAAGGTGTTACGCTAACCAGAGGTAACGTCGATGACAGAAAACCTGTACCAACTCTAACCAAAAAACTAACTGGACTTTTGTTTGGAGATAAGGGCTATATAAAGAAAGAGCTCTTTGAGAAACTATTCGATAGAGGTCTAAAACTCGTCACTAAAGTGAAAAAAGGTATGAAAAATGCACTGATTTCGCTGAAAGAGAAGATTTTACTAGGGAAAAGATCGATTGTTGAAACGGTTTTTGGCTGCCTAAAAAACAAATTTGAACTTGAGCACACTCGGCATAGATCCACAGTAAATTTCTTGGTACATATTTTTTCTACCCTCATTTCTTATTCAATGCAATCGAAAAAGCCCTGTATTTCTCAGCTTTACTTCGTTGGTTAATCCATAACTGGGGTCTATTACTAAAATTAACCGGATTAAAGAAAGAACATAAACCAGAAAAACATTCATCGCTTTGATAATTAAGATTTACTGTTAAATAAAAAAATTCTTTTTAACAGAATAATTTGCTTTAGTTTCCAGAGTTACTGGATCAATACCTTTCTTATATGTTGTACCGCTATCTGTATATGCATAAATCAAATTCAATTTTCTTGTAGCCTTAAAGTAACCTGAAAAATTAGAATCAGAACCTGCAAATTTCACCTGCCTCACACCATCGTTAGTCATAAAAATTTCTTCATTTAAATAACTAGTGGTAACGTCAAACGTATGACAACAAGTAACAACATCTAGACCATCGCTTGATATAACATATTGAAAATCATAATTAACATCTGAATTAGCATAGAATGTAGTTTCTAGCCATAGATGACCAATATCATCACCTTCTGGCTTTGGATTTACTACTCCATTTCCCTCGAATTTAACTTTAACATTATGATCAGCAACAAACTTCTTAATATACTCACTTGATATTGCATTAAACCAATTTGGTATATCTTTGGTTTTAAGCATATCAAATGTAACTGGAGCATGGTCTAGCTTGTCATATAGTCTTTTATACTCAACGCCTATTGGACTAATTTCTTTTGAATCAAGCATGCGACCATCGCACTTCATTAAATTTATTTCTTTTTCATCAACTCTTGCCCCTTTAGGATAGCAAACTATTTCACCGATATTATCGACAAACTTCAGACCATCAATTGTAAAAACTAGCTCATTGTAACTGTTATCAATGCTATATTTATTTGCTCGAAATGAAGAAAATAATAAATTAGATTTTGCTAAATCAGAATTTTGTGTGGGATATTTAAAATCAACAACCGATACCGGCGATGAAACCTCTGCAGAATAAAAATTTGTCGCTTTAAAATTAAATACTCGATTCGGCGGCAACAAAAACTGCAACGTCAAGCTTTGATCATCGCCAATATCTGCAGGTATTACAAAGGCAAGCAAATTTAAACTAGTGTAATAAACCTTCGGAGTATCAGAATCAATTAAAAATTGATCAATTGACATAACTTGCGGCGGTGTTGATGATTTTGAACCAAAATCACGAATTGCCTGTAAATTAACTACTATATCATCACCACCTCTCCAAGCATAGAACTTCATCCAAGCTCTGGCATTAGTGCCCCATAACACATTAGAGCTCCTAAATGTTACAGCTTTCTGCAGAGGTGGTGTTGTCTCGCTAGGTTTTTCGCAAATAACGTTCAAATAAAAACGAGGATTGCCTTCACCGATCCTTTCAGCTTCGGTAATGTCTTTAATGAAAATCCTGTCTACGTCAGTTCTATCTTGTATTGGTACTGAATCAGCATAAGATCTTAAAAACTGCCATGAAAGTCCAGCAATTGGCACCTGCGAAAACTCAGGTAAAACATAACCAGGTCCCTGCCCTCTATCATCAATTTGCAGACCAATATTAAACTGACCATCAATAAATAAGTTATCAGAAAGTACTGCAGTAACCGGATCAGCTCTCTGCTGCTCTTGAAAATATGGTAAATCCTGAAAGATGAGTTCAGGAGCTACAGCATTACCGTAATGGCACTTCAGCTCGACGGTGTAACGATCATCAGAGTCATCAATATCAACAAAATAGTATAACTTATGAGGTAAAGCACCGTTTTCATCAAGCTGCAGTGGATTTGGTGCTGGTACGGCATTTCCCTCTTGGTTTTTATAGTAGGCGTGGCGTAAAGTAGTTGGACTTCTTTTGTCATAAAAATACATCCAGTACCCGCTAGCTGGCATACCTTCCTTATTCTTGATAATATCTTGCAATACTATGCTTAGTATTAACCTTTGTGTCATTTCTCCCTAACATCAACAAAGACCGGTTCTAGTATATGCCAAATTATTAATAGTTTATTAACACAGGTGCACAAAATTCTTTTTACATATCAGAAACTTTCTTTATTGAAAAGTTTAGAAAGATGTTGTAAAATTATTATAGTAGTAGACTTTGGTAAAACATATGGCAAACTTAAGCACTAACATAGCTCTCAGTCGAGAAGCTTCACAGCATCTTACTGACCTAGCTAAACTTTCTAACCAGTCTGCTCAAGAGTTAGCAGAAAGGCTAATCAAAGAGGCAATTGAACTTGAAGAAGAAGATATTCTGTTATCTGCAGTTGCTAATGAGTATGATGTTGACGGTGCAGAAGAAATAGAAGATAGTGAAGACATCTGGAAATAAACCATATACCATCAAATACCTCAAGCGTGTTCGTAAGGAGGATATACCATTCTTACCAGAGAATATAAAGACAGGAATCAAAAAAGCGGTAAGAGAGCGACTTACAGTTGATCCAATAAAACTTGGTGAGCCACTACATCATAGCTTAAAAGGACACAGAAGGCTAAGAGTTAGCAATTATCGCATTATATATCGCGTAAACACTGTAGAACACAAAGTAACCATCGTTGCAATAGGACACAGAGATACCATTTACGAGAAGGCTAGGAAGATACTTATACCAATTCTCACTGCAGAACAAACAGATAGACAACAATGGAAAAAAAGCCATACTAAACTAAGTGTAATAGCGAGGTATAAATGGCATTAAGATCAAAATTATTGGATGAAAAAGTAGTGGAATCGGCAAAAGCAATGCTGAAGAAAGTAAGAAATAACGCATACGTTACAAAAAAACTAAATGCTGTAATTGCAGCAAAAAAGCACAGCATAACAGCGGTAGCAAAGATATGTTGCATTTCAAGAACTGCACTGACTGAGTGGATAAAGCACCTAAAATTTAACAGAGAGGAAAAATTGTTTGCTCCACCTCAACGTCGTAGAAAAACTAGATTGGATCAAAGTCAGCGTGAACAAGTTGAAGCATGGATACAAGACAATCCTAATATCACCATTAAAGAAATGAGAATAAAAATCCAGGAAAGATTTGGTTTGGATATCAGTAAGTCCACAGTACACCGTAATATGCAAAGAATGAAATTCTCATATATTACTCCAAGACCAGTTCATAATGGTCAAGATAAAAGCAAACAAGAGGAGTTTAAAAAAAAATCTCAACGAAACTATTGGCAAATATCCAGAAAAAGAGCTATTTTTCTTTGATGAGTCTCGGTTTGGCACACATTCAAAAATTGGACATGGGTGGTTTAAAAAAGGCATTAGGACACAGGTTAAAATAAAATTAGGTAGGCAAAATTTCTATCTCTATAGTGCGGTTAATCCTAGAAATGGAGAGAGTTCTAGCTTGTTTGCACCAAATGTCAACACTGATTGCATGAATATATTTCTTGAGCAGATGTCGCAATATCTAGGAATACGAGAGACTTTTCTCGTTATGGACTGTGCTAGTTGGCATAGGTCAAAAAATTTAAAGGTACCTAAAAATATCGATATTATATACCTACCTCCATACTCACCTGAGCTCAATCCTGTTGAGAGGTTTTGGTTATATATAAAACAGAACATTTTGTGCAATAAAATATACGATACAATTACCCTGCTTGAGCGCACTTTGTGTAAATTTGTTACCTCTCTTACCCACTCCATAATTAAACAACTCTGCAATGTCTCCTATTTGTCCTCCTAATAATGAGAATTGGTATTAGTAGACATTAAATATACTTTTTACGTAATCACTTTTCCTGTTTCAATTAGAGGATATTCTATAAACATTAAATATATTTTATACACCACTCCTTCCTGATCCATTCTCTACCTTAGGTGGCTTCGCTCAGCTCAAAAAAAGCTCATTTTTTTGGTACACCCCCCTATAAATTATATATTATATATATATTATTATATATATAATATATAATTAGGGGAGAGGCGACGAAAACAAGACTTAGAGTTTGAGGAGCCTCCGGTTTAAGGTAGAGAATGGATCAGGAAGGAGTGGTCAGGGTCGACCAAGTGCCACATGTTGATGAAGACATCAAACCAATCATTGATTATTTTGAAGCTTATAAAAGCTACATCGATAAACTACTTGCAAACAACAATGAAATAGAAGGAGTAACAACAGGAATACCCAGACTTGACACCATAACTGGTGGCTTGAAAGAAGGAGAATTAACAGTGCTTGCAGCACGTACTTCAATCGGCAAGACTTCAATAGCACTACACATGGCTCTGCAAGCTGCAAAATTGCTGAAAAATCAAGAATATGTCTGCTTTTTCTCACTTGAAATGTCAGCAAATCAGTTAATCAATAGAATGATTAGTATTGAAGTAAATGAAACAATAAACAATATTATCAAGAAACAAGATACAGAACTTCTACATAAAGGGATAAATCAAATAGTCTTTTTAAATATTCTTGTCGATAATTCAGGAAATATGGATTTATAGTACTTTTCATAATAGTCCAAATAAGGTAAAATAAGGATTTGTAGTAGTGAAGGTAGGTATGCCAGCAGCATATAGTTATGACTTAAGGAAAAAAGCAATGGAAGCTCTAGACGAGGGAGAAAGCAGAGAAACAGTGGCAGCAAGATTTAAAATTGGACGAACTACTTTGTGGGAGTGGCAGCAAAGAAGAAAAGAAACAGGTGACTTTCAATCAAAAAAACTTGGAAATGGAGGTTACAATCACAAAATTACCGACTGGGATGCCTTTGCTAAATTTGCCAGAGAAAACGGAGGAAAGACTCTATTGGAAATGGCTAAACTTTGGAGCAACGTTAGTATCCAAACTATCCACCGAGCCCTGAAAAAAATTGGATTTACACGCAAAAAAAGACCTATGGGTACAAGGAAAGAAGCGAAGAAAAACGTGCTAAATTCTTGAAAATTATAGCAACAAAAGAACCTAAAAACTTAGTGTATATAGATGAGTCTGGCATTGACAACACTGAAGACTACCCCTATGGATATTGTCAGAAGGGACAGCGGTTTTATGCCCTAAAATCTGGGAAGAAAACTCAACGAATCAGTATGATTGCAGCTTTAAGTGAAAGAAAAATAGTTGCTCCATTAACCTTTGAAGGCCACTGTAATATGGATATTTTTAATGGATGGTTTGAGCAATTTTTGATACCGACCTTGGAACCTGGACAAACTGTCATTCTTGACAATGCTACTTTTCATAAGTCTGATAAGATCATTAAGCTTGCTAAAGGGATTGGTGCAGAAATTTTGTATCTGCCACCGTATTCTCCAGATTTTAACAAAATTGAACATCATTGGTTTGCTATAAAAAACAGAGTCAGGAAAAACATTCCTCTATTCAAGTCTTTTCGTCATGCTGTTGATTCTGCCTTTCTAACCCCAGTTATGGATTAACCAACGAAGTAAAGCTGAGAAATACAGGGCTTTTTCGATTGCATTGAATAAGAAATGAGGGTAGAAAAAATATGTACCAAGAAATTTACTGTGGATCTATGCCGAGTGTGCTCAAGTTCAAATTTGTTTTTTAGGCAGCCAAAAACCGTTTCAACAATCGATCTTTTCCCTAGTAAAATCTTCTCTTTCAGCGAAATCAGTGCATTTTTCATACCTTTTTTCACTTTAGTGACGAGTTTTAGACCTCTATCGAATAGTTTCTCAAAGAGCTCTTTCTTTATATAGCCCTTATCTCCAAACAAAAGTCCAGTTAGTTTTTTGGTTAGAGTTGGTACAGGTTTTCTGTCATCGACGTTACCTCTGGTTAGCGTAACACCTTGAATTTCACCTATTTCATTGATTACTACATGTAATTTAAAACCAAAAAACCAGCCGTAAGTATTCTTTCCTAACTCTGCTAATCCTTTGAAAACCTTATTTCTTGAGATTCTTTTTCGATGGCATACTGCTATTGAAGTAGAATCTATGTAGGAAATCCCGGTCATTTTTGCTTGTTCACAAAACCATTGCAAAAGTAATGCTAAATACCACAAAACTCGCGGCTTTAAGGCAATAAATCTGTGATATGAAGGCAGCTTTGAAAACTCTGATCTATAGAATAACTGAAGATAACAAAGATAAAAAGCCTTGAAGTTTTTACATGGTGATTTATGGTATAATAGGATTATGGTTAGAATTTCTGAGTGCGCTATTTCTGGTACTCTGGTTGGTTTTTTGCCGTTTGATAAGAACCTATTTGCAAAATTATCATCTACCGCACGACAAAAATCCTCGACGCAACAGTACAGTTCTGTAATATCTTTCTTCATGTGTAACCTCTTATTATTACTAAAATACTCGAGTTTACCCTGTTTCCCTCTTCTTAGTTATACTTTTATCTATTTTCTAATCCATAACTGAGGTTTCTATGATCTGTTCGGATTATTATGAGAAGTGCTATAAATATCCTAAAGAAAAAAATCTCATTGATTTGCAGAAAATATAAAATGAAGTGCATATACATTGATTACTTACAGCTACTCAGAGGATCAAGAATAACCGAAAATAGAACTCTTGAAGTAACAGAAATCAGTAGAACCTTAAAAAATATAGCAAAAGACTTCAATGTTCCTATCGTAGCATTATCACAAATAAGCCGTAAGGTAGAAGATAGACAAAATAAAAGACCGCAATTAGCAGACCTGCGAGAGTCAGGGAGCATCGAACAAGATGCTGATCTAGTGTTATTACTCTACAGAGAAAATTATTATAAGGCTGATTCTAATAACGACTTAGAGATAAATGTTGCAAAAAACCGTAGCGGATCAACCGGAAAGGTCACAGTACCATATCAAGTGAATACAGGAAGGATATTATAGGGAAGCTTTCTAATGGTATAAGAAAGCTTCCCATCAAGTTTTATAAAGGAATCATAGAACCATTGAGGACAGTTCTATTCTCATTATTATTATACCGTTGAAAGAATTAACTTTCTACTAAATGAATGAAAAAGGTCTTCTCAAATTTGAAAAGACCTTAATATAAGCTTTATCTACCCACTCCTTGAGCAGTATCTTTTTGTTTTTCCTCTTGTGTTTTCTTCACATTTTCTACCTTTGTAGGTTGCGTTACACTTGTTGAAGGCTGTTGCGAAACTTCTACTATTTCAGAGCTTTCCTGCTTTAAATATGACAATGCTTCATATAGAGGCTTTGCTTCATATTGCCTTCCTACTTTTACTTCTTTGTGTGCAGCTAATTGCTCCCAAGTGACACCATTGCTTTCAATAAGTTTTACAGAACCGTCATCACTAATGTTAATTTTCATTTTACACTCTTTTCCTTCAACGTACCAATTGAGAGTCATGTTATATGAACCATTAGCTACTTCATAAATTCTTGTTCCATCTTCATCAACTCTACAACGTATTCCTCTTTTTTCGAATTGTCCACCAGTAGTAGGTAGCATCAATGTCATTGATTTTACATTGCATCTTTTGCATGTCTCACAACTTAGAAGTTCAATCATATTTATTGTTTCTTTTTCATCACTATTTAGAATCACTCTTAATGAAGGCTGAACAATACTTTTTTCATCAAAAGAAGCCAATTTGGATTCTTTAATTCTTACGAATTTGATGGCATTATTTTTTTTAGATATCTCGTTTTGAATTTTTTCAGCAACTTTGCCTATAATATTTTTACCATGATATTTACTATCATCCTGAATAGTACATCTATTTGTACCATAACTATCTTTATAAAAACCAGGTTTTGGATTTTTTGTATTAGTAGTATTAGTAGAAGGGCTGTTCTGCATCTCAAAGAACTTCTTCCATGCTTCCTCATCATCAAGAACAACACATTTATGTTTGTCCTTACTCGAGGTTGATTCAGCTACACTTTGCTCACGGAAAACTAGATCTACAGTTTCAAAACTTTTTTTAGAAGAATTACTAAACATTATACACCTCTCTACTGTTAAATAGATTCAGTATAGAATGTTTTGCTAAGCAATCAAGTAAAAGATCTCCTTCAAAAATTTGGAGGAGATCTTATATGTGCAATTAACGATTAGGAGAAGAAATATTTTTTTCTTCTTTCTTTTCCCCTACTTCTTTTATATCTGGTTTTGCCATATCTGTTGAAGGTCTTGCTACCTCAGAGCTTTCTTTTTGCAATTCTGATCCAAGCTCTTTAAGCGCAGATTTTACTTCAGGATTCTTTTTCAAGAGTTGTTCTACTTTTGCACCTTCTTTAGAATCTTTGCTTGATGGAGCTTTAACAGCTTTTAGTTTAGGATGCTTGTTTGACGAAGCAACTACTCCTTCAAAATTTTTCTGTTGCGCTTGCGCCTTTGCTGGTTGTAATCCTAGTGCTTCACCCAAGAACTTTGCTTCATGCTGTTTTCCTACCATTACTTCTGTGTGCGCACATATTTGCTCATCAGTAACACCGTTCCTTTTAAGAATTTTTGCAGAACCATCATCACTGATAGAAACTTTCATCTCACACTTTTTCCCTTCAACATACCAACCTAAAACCATCTCATATGTTCCATTAATAACTTCATATGACCTTACTTCCTGTCCATTTTCATCTTCAAGAAGTGTTAAACGTACTCCTCTTGTTTTGTTTTCGTCAGGTTTGCAAATTGTAACCGCGTTTACACCATATTCTTTGCACTTACTAGCTTCTAGAAGACTTCTTAAACAAAATGGATCTTTTCCAGCGATAGCTAATCTTGCAACAGGAAAAGGTATATAATTTTCATCTAAATTTTCCTCAAGTGCTGCAAACTTTATCTCATGATCTTTCATTTTGCCATTGTACAATTCTTTTATAATTTCCTTAGGAAAATCTCCTGAAATTATTGTAGAACTATGATCCACATCATTAGAATCTGCAGAGGTCCCAAGTAGGTACTCTCGATACATTTTCAAGGTCCCTTCATCATGAATATCATGCAAAAGATTTATGTTTTTTATACGCGTTTTCCAGGTTTCTTCATCATAAACTTCGTAACCACCTTTGTACATCTTAGGAAAATCTTTTCCATTACTTACTGAGGGAAACCACTGTTGTTTATTGTGCTCTATCTTCCCCAAAATCAAGAGCTTCCCTCCAATCATGGGATACACCATTCTCTATATAACCAAAAGCTACAGGAGAAGGAGAACTTTCTTTACTTATATCATGAATTCTACCTACCTTTCCACCATGAGAAACTGTACTTATTACTTCCTTGGCTTTACTCTTAACATTTTTCAAAGCGCTTAACATATCATACTCCATTATTAACACATAAACCTAGTATATCAGCATTCTCCTAGCAGGTCAAGTGCGAGACTAATTTTTTATGAAAGAGAAGATCTGCGTGAACGTAAAACTATGCTTTACATGGTATAAAATTTATAGTAGACCTAATACACAGGAGAATTATTACCTCACTATGGATTGAAATCGCTAATTTTTGGAAGAATTGTGTAAAGCGTAACTTTACGCTTTACACAACTTAAATTTTATAGTAATAATTTCTTGTCCAATGAAAAAGATTACCAGCACCACCATGCAAAAAGATTTTTACTCTAATAAAAAAGAAAGTCAAGTAAAAAAAGTTAAGAAAACTTCTTTTTACTGTAAATTTCATAACTTTAACTTACGTGGCAGCTCGCATTTAGTTAATGTCAACAGCAAACATCTTCGAGCACAAATCAACTCTCGAAGAAGAATAAAAGCGCGAGAAAAGTCAGTTGAGCTCAAGCTTCCAGTTAGAACTTTCGATGATGAAACTCGTCTTACTGCGTGTGAACTATTACAAGTTTTAAAAAATAAGGAAGTAAGATGGTTTAAAAATGGAACTTCCGTTCCAGAAGAACATAGTAGCTATCTTTCAGAACCGTTCAATCCGCACAAAGCAAAGAAAATCTATGCAAGTAGAGTGGAGAGAGAAGCAGAAAAATACTTTGTGAAAGTAGTAAAAGAAAAATTTCGCGATTTAAAAACGTCAAAAGCGCCGGACGTGCTCGCAATTAGAGAAGAAGCGATAGAAAAAGTTTTTGCAAAGTTCAAGAATCACGAAAGTATTAGATCAATAATGGTATACATTAATAATTTATGGATAACCTATGATGGACATCTATACAGTACTAAGAGTATGAAAGAAAAAGTCGACCACCACATTGACCTAATAATAGAAAACACCAGTGAGAAGAGAGAGGAAAAACTACTTGCTGCAGGAGCAACAGCCGACGAAGTATACCAAATTTTCAGGACAGTACAGGGGTATAATCTGTACCAAATAAGTCTGCTGAGCGAGCGAGGAGGAGCCTCTGTTGAAATATACGTGAGAAAAGAGCTACAGCGCCGGCTAAAACTATAATGCACCCCATAAATTAGACCAAAAAAAATGGTTAATCCGAGTAAAAAGGGAAAAGAATGGAGTGTAGTATGAGAACAAAAAAGCAGAGTTAAAAGCAAAGATAGCTTTGGAAGCAATAAAAAATCAAAAAAGCACAGCAGAGATATGTAGTAATACCATCAACAAATTTATATGATTGGCGTGATAGAGTATTAGCAAGATTAAAAGACCTATTTATAGAAGAAAGTGAGAGTATAAGAAAACAAAGGATATTAGGACAAGAAATAGAAAATTTGCATAAAGTTATAGGGGAATTGACGGTTGAAAATAATTACTTGAAAAAAAAATTACTGAAATAAACAAAAAAGATAGGATAAAACTTATAGAAAAAGACTCTGATCTATCAATAAGAAAACAAGCTAATTTATTGAGGATTTGCAGGTCTAGCTTATATTATAGTCCTATAATTAATGATGAAAGTGAGATAGCAAATTTAATTCAAGAAATATATTTGGCTTCAGACTGCCATTATGGATATCGAAAAATTACTGCTGAAATTATAGCAAATGGAATAGTAATCAACCATAAGAAGGTTTTGAGAATAATGAAAAAGATGGGAATTACTGGGTTATATTGTAGAAAAAAACATAACACTAGCATTAAAGATAAAAAACATAAAATATATCCTTATTTACTTGAAGGTTTGATTGTTTGTAGAGCTAACCAGGTGTGGGCCACTGATATAACGTACATTATGCTTGAAGGTAAGTTTGTCTATTTTGTAGCAATAATGGACTTGTATAGTCGCTATATTATTGCTCATTCATTATCACCATATCTTGATGCTGGATTTTGCATTCATACTCTCAAAGAAGCTCTAAAACAAGGTAAACCTGAGATTTTCAACAGTGATCAAGGTGTGCAATTTACAAGCTATAATTTCATTATGGAGTTAGAGCGTGCTAATATAAAAATCAGCATGGATCATAAAGGACGCTGCTTTGATAATATATTTATTGAACGCTTATGGAGAACTTTAAAACAAGAAGCCATATATTACTATAGACCAAACAGTATCAGAGATTTGGATGTTGTAATAAAGGATTTTGTTGGTTGGTATAACTATAGAAGGCGACATCAGTCTTTACATTATAAAACTCCTGCTGATCTCTATTATCATAGACAATGAATGAATATGTGCTTTAAATGTGTGTGGACGCACATATTCATTATTTTTTTTAGATTAGAACTTCTTTACAAAAAAATCGGATTACTTTGAAAAAAATGGTCTAGACAAATGGGTGCACTATATCGTCTCTACGCTTTCGACACTTCATCAGTGGTTCACTTGCGTTCGTCTCTCTATTTCATACATGACACATAATTGTGCGTTTTCCATAACGCTCACTACCTTAGCTCTTTACCAAAGCAGCTTATGGCTGTTTGAAGCCTGCTCTTGCAAACCGGCTCCGAGGGGCCCTCCCTCATCTACTGCACAGCTTCAACACTTTCCGTGTTGCTACGGCGCACAGTCGTCGCGGAAAGATTTATGCGGCTAATAAAGGTTGTGTAAGCGTAATGGGAGGAGCTCCTTATGGTTATCGTTATATAGATAAATATATTGGAGGAGGACAAGCTTTATTTGAAATAAACGAAGAAGAAGCTGATGTTGTTCGGAAAGTATTTTTGTGGGTTGGAAGAGAAAGGGCAAGAAGTATGTCGTCGGCTAAATACTATGTCAATTATAACACGAACAGAGAAAAAGTGCTGGGATAGAAGTGTAATTTGGGGTATGTTAAAAAACCCTGCTTACAAAGGACAAGCAGCTTTTGGTAAAACAAAAGTAGGTACAACATATCAGACCACAAAAACATTCTTGTGAACAACCGAAAGGTAATTACTCTACCTATTCTGTTGAAAAAGCAAATTGGATTTATGTTAAAGTGCCAAATATAGTGGATGAAGATGTATTTGATATAGTTCAAGAACAGCTAGCTGAGAATAGAAAAATAGCAAGGACAAGAGTAAAGAGGAGCAAAGCATTTACTACAAGGTTTAATTGTATGTAAGCGTTGTTGTTATGCATATTACGGAAGTCCTGTAAGAACCTGTTCATAATCTCAAAAAAGTGATAAACTATGAGATGATGTATATGAATAAGGATATATGAGAAATTTATACCCAAGTGACATAAGTCGAGAACAATTTGAAAAAATCAGATCAATTCTGGAGAGTAGTAGGAAGAAAACAAAACCAAGAAAACTTGATTTGTATGATGTATTTTGTGCAGTGCTGTACGTCCTAAAAAGTGCCTGTCAGTGGAGAATGCTGCCAAAAGATTTTCCAAAATGGCGAAGTTGTTACGAATATTTTAAAAAATGGAGTGAAAAACCAAGCGAAGATACAGAAAGTACTTTGGAGCGTGTATTAAAAAAAATTAGTTGGAGAGACACGTATCAGCAATGGTCGGAAAGAAAGAACTAGTTTTTGTATAATTGATGCTCAGAGCGTAAAAAATGCAGATACTGCTGAAAATAAGGGCTACGATGCAGGTAAAAAAATTTCAGGAATAAAGCGCCATATTGCAGTAGATACACAAGGTTTACCACACGCGATTTATGTAACAACGGCAGAAGCAACCGACCGCAGCAGTGCCATGAAAATGGTCGAAAATGCTAAAGAAAAACTCTCTGAAGTTAAAAATATACTTGTTGATGCAGGCTACACTGGAGAAAATTTTGCAACACAAATAAAAGCAACTATTGGTTCGACGGTCGAAGTAATAAAGCGAAGTGAATTACACACCTTTGTTGTACTGCCAAAGAGATGGGTTGTTGAGCGCTCTTTTGCTTGGTTGGAAAAATGTAGGCGTTTGTGGAAAAATTGCGAGCGGAAACTCAACACTAGCTTACAAATGGTCGTTCTTGCTTTCACTTCTTTACTCCTTAAAAGATTATGAACAGGTTCTAAGAAATAAACGAGGAGAAAAAGTTGATCATTATGCATATTATCGTTGTATTGGTAGAGATTCTTACCGTTTTGGTGGTAACAAAATTTGTGATAATAAACACATTCGTACAGATGCATTAGAAACAGCTGTGTGGGAAGAAGTTAAGCATTTATTAAAAAATCCAAATAGAATTTTAGAAGAATACAAACGTAGACTTTCAGAGTTTAAAAAATCATCGTGGGATCAAAAAAGCGATTTACTAGAGAAACAAGAAAATAAATTAAAACGTGGTATTGCTAGACTTATTGATAGTTATGCTCAATAATCAAGAAGAATTTGAACCACGAATTAAAGCCATGAAACAGAGCTTA
Organism: Wolbachia endosymbiont of Oedothorax gibbosus; assembly: GCF_936270435.1. Lineage (NCBI taxonomy): Bacteria > Pseudomonadati > Pseudomonadota > Alphaproteobacteria > Rickettsiales > Anaplasmataceae > Wolbachia > Wolbachia endosymbiont of Oedothorax gibbosus. Next base: position 558,851 of record NZ_OW370567.1, on the reverse strand, counting down.
AAAGCAATTGAAGAGGAGAAAAAAAGGATATTCGATCAAAAGAAGTTAAAACAGGAACTAACTCTGATTGTAACCAATTTAGAAGACTTTTCTTCCAATATTACATCAAACCTTGATAACGCAGACTGGCTAATTAAACGTGATATTATTAGAACATTAGTTAAGATAATTGACATTGAGGATGTAAACGTGGTGTTCCGCATAAAAGAGCTGCCAAACTCTTCTGGACATAATGGAGAAGAAAAGAAAAATTTGCAACATTGTTGGCGGAGTAATGACTCCTCCTTCCTTAAATCTTGTAATCCACTTCATCAATGTAGTTCTAGTAACTCGGTATATTTGAGCAACTTTTGTTATTCCATATTCTTTTGCAGATATTATTGCCTGTAATCTTCTTCCTATCTCTCCTCTTATGCCGTAATTCCAGCTTACTCTTATTATATAATTCTTCTCCTATTGCTTGCTGCCATAACTCCTCATTAATTCTTAAATTATTCTATTTTAGAAATTTTTCTTTATTCGTCTATTTATTTTTAGGAATTGGTATTAGTTGGTAATACTATAATGGAAATTTATCATTTATTTTAGAAAATACTATAGTGTACATAATTGCACATTGGTTTTACAAATTTGAAAATTAGTGTTAAATAAAAATATAAACGCAAAAGGAAAAGAAATGATTGAACTTAACGGCCCAGAAATTTGTGCAGGCGGAAATAAGAAAAATTTGATTGTTTTTTTACATGGTTGGGGCTCAAGTGGCGATAATTTCATTCACCTTGCTAAAGTTATGAGCAAGTTTTTACTGGGTTCATATTTTGCAGTACCCAATGCTCCGTTTGAAAGAGAAATAGGTGATGGTTATCAGTGGTTCAGCTTGGAAGATCGTAGTGAGGAAGCGCTATATAATGGAGTAAAAAATGCTACATCAATTGTAAATCATTTCATTGATACAAAATTAAAGGAGCTTAATTTAAAAGATACGCAACTTTCTTTAGTTGGATTTTCTCAAGGAGCAATGCTTGCAATACATACAGCTCTCACCCGCTCTCAATCCTGTGCATCAGTTGTTGCATACTCTGGTAGGTTTCTTTCACCTTCAAAAACTGCACCAGAGATCAAGTCAAAACCTAACATATGTGTTATCCATGGTGATGCTGACGACGTGGTACCTTTTTCGTCTCTCGACTTAGCGGTTAAAGCTCTGAAAGAAAATGGAGTAAATGTTGAAGGACACCCAATTCATGCATTAGGGCATATTATTAATGAAGAGGGAATAAAATTAGGTATAGAGTTTATCAAGAAAAATTTCAGCAACTAACTTCTATGCACTTGTTTTGCTTTGGTTATGGATATGTAGCTAAATTTTTATCGAAAAAACTACTGAACTTAGGTTGGAAAGTCAGTGGCACATCAAGAAGTAAAAATATACAAAATGTAATCCTCTTTAATTATGAGAAAGTTAGTCAAGATCTGCTTAAAAGCGCAACGCACGTTTTAATTTCTATTCCTCCAGATGGTGATGATGTTGTGGAGAGATACGGTGATTGCCTGCAAAATGTTAAATGGTTTGGTTATTTGTCTGCAACTAGCGTCTATGGTGATCACTCTGGTAATTGGGTGAATGAGGAATCTAAAACAAAACCTATAGAAATCAGAGGAGAAAAGCGCCTTAGATCTGAAAAGAAGTGGCTAAATAGCAAACTGCCTGTACATATTTTTCGTTTAGCTGGAATATACGGTCCTGGTAGGAACGTGTTAATTGACTTGCAGCTTGGCAAAGCAAGAAATGTGAAAAAGGAAGGGCATTTTTTTTCTCGTATTCACGTTGAAGATATATCGAATATTCTATTTTCTTCCATGCAAAACATAAAACCTGGTGAAATATACAATTGTGCAGACGATTTACCCACTACACAATCTGAAGTGATAATGTATGCGGCCAAACTTCTCAATGTTAGCCCTCCAGAGCCAATTGAGTTACCAGATTATGCACAGAGTTTTTATTTAGGATCAAAAAAAGTAAGTAATGTTAAAATTAAAAAAGATCTTAATGTCTCTTTAATTTATCCTAACTACAAAGTGGGGTTAGAGAATTTGCACGTAAAAAAAACTAAAATCATATCAAAATGATACTAGACTTCTTTCAAAATTGTTATAGGGAGTGTAGAATCGAATATTTGAAAGTATGAAATATAATGAAATAAAAGAGTTAGAAGGAGAAAAGTTTCGACGTTTAACAGGGGTAAAAAAAGCAACATTTGAGCGAATGGTAGAAATTCTAGACGAGGAAGAAAAAAAGCTAAAAGCGGGAGAAAAAGTAAACTTTGTATAGAAGACAGGCTACTTATGGTACTGATACCAAATCTCAATAGTAATTAGACAAATGAAAAAGAGCGCTTTCTGCTAAGCTAATTTATCGTATTTGTCTCCTATGATTGTTGTCCAGTAAAAAATTCAAATTTTGTGAAATCTTTAAAAACCCAATCATTTTTAAGAGTATAGAAAATGGTTATCAGGAATTTCCTTGGCAGTAGCAGTTATAGCCTTGGCAGAACCACGCTTCTTTTTTATATGCTCATAAAAGCTTTTCAAGTAAGGGCTGTAACGTATAGCAATCCAAGTACATTGAACTAAAGAAGTACGCGCTATTTTTGACCCTCGTTTGGTAATTCTTCCAACTGTACATTGCTGATTGGATTGAGAAACTCTTGGTACAACTCCAAAATATGCAGTAAGTTTCTCAGGCCTACGGAAATCATTAATGTCTCCAATTGTCGTGATAAAAATAGCTGCAGAAATTGAGCCAATTCCCTTTATGCTGATAAGATTGTTAAATCCAGGAAGTTGTTTAGCAAAAGCTATAATTTCCTTTTCGAGTTTTTTAAGGCTTTCTCGGATAGCTTCTAAATGATAACTAATCACTTCAATTTCAACTTTTTCTAAAGTATCCCAGGTATACTTTTGAATAGAACTCTCAAATCCCACTTTAGTTGTAAGTACCTCCTTTTTAATCTTTATCCCATGGTAATTAAAAAGACCATGCATTTTATTGATTAAAGATACCTTTGATTTTACTAACAGATCTCTTGCTTGAAGAAGAGAAGCTAACTACTGACATTGTTTGCTTTTATATCTTGCCTCAGGCAGCATATCTTTGCTTAGAAAGAAAGCAATAGCTCGTGCATCATGCTTGTCTGTTTTGTGTACAGAGCGGCGAACAACTTCGAACTGTCCGTGAGCAATTATCACGACACGTTTAACATAAGGTGAAACTGCATCATAAAAGAAACAGCTGTTACCTGTTGCTTCTATAGCTACTTCATCTGTTTCTTGAAGACCTTCGATAAAATTATCCAAGTCTTTTAAACGAAACGTTTGAATATGCTCAGGTTTCCCTTCTTGTAAGTAACAAGTAGTAAAACTATTGGTATGTACCAATGTGACGCATATTTTTTCCTCCAATTGCATATTTCAATATATCAGAGTAGAATATTGCCGGTTGGTCCAAACTCCTATACGAGGTCATCACATTTTGTGAGCCTCACGATGATTTTCGGTGGCATAGGCAATTAATCTTCCCAACGAGGTCTTCTTTCTAATGAAAATAGAAAGTGCCTCAGACAAATAGTCAACCTGCCACCTATCCACTCTGAGAAGTTATTATCTTCTCTTGCTTCCAACTAAGCAATATAATACTATTCATACCATCTTCCCAATAACGAAGTTTGGTATGAGATACCGCGACGGTTAGCTATAGATGCTGGTTTGAGTGTAATTTCAAGAGAAATTTAGTGTACCAGATTCGGTATTTTAAACTGAACATTTTCAATAATACCACCTGGCATAACTGAAATTTTTACACTCAGGTTTACTTTTAGGTAGTTCATTAATTCATCAACCAATATGTCAGGAGCGGAAGCACCTGCGGTGATTCCTATCTTTTCTATGCCCTGAAACCAGCTTTTATTCACACATCTGTAATTATCAATCAAGTAGGCTCTTTTTCCTCTGGCAGTGCACAGATCTAATAAGCGGTTTGAATTTGAGCTATTTTTACTTCCTACAACTAACATCATGTCTACAATTTCAGCTAGCTTTTTAACAGCATTTTGTCTGTTTTGCGTTGCATAGCATATGTCCTTTAAATCTGGACCTGTTATGCCTGGAAATCTGAGCTTCAGGGCAACAATAATTTCACGGGTATCGTCGATGCTTAATGTGGTTTGTGTAACATAAGACAAATTATCTGGATTTTTAACTTTTAAATTGCTTACATCCTGCAAAGTTTGTACTAAAGTGATAGGATTGTTTACTCTTCCCCTAATTCCCTTAACTTCTGGATGGTTTTCATGCCCAATGAGAATTAATTCTTTACCACCGTTTTCATACCTTTTTGCCTCTTTATGCACTTTGCTGACTAAAGGACATGTTGCATCAATCACTTGAATACCCTTTCTTTTTGCCTCATCTTCTATATTTTTTGATACTCCGTGCGCGCTGAAGATCAGTATTCCTCCATTATCTTCAATTTCCTCGATACTGTTCACAAAAACCACTCCTTGTCTCTTAAAGTCCTCTACTATATATTTATTGTGAACAATTTCGTGTAGCACATAAACTTGGCACTTGTTTTTGTATTTTTCTAAAGTGATAGCTAATATGTCCACAGCTCTTTTTACCCCGGCACAAAAACCTCGCGGCTCAGCTAAGATGATTTCCATTTTTGTCAAATCAAGTAAATATGCAAGCATTACTTAAAAATAAGCTCCGCTCACTGTGTTTTATAGTACCATTATTTACGTTTTATATAATAATTATTTTTCGCATATTCTCTTTAACATTTGATCAACCTACTACTTCAGAAAATTTTAGAAAAGATAATACAGTACATAAACAACCTGATATTTTAGATAGAAATGGAGTGGTAATAGCAACAAATGTGGCCACAACATCACTATATACAGATGCAACCAAAATAAAGAATCCGGAAAGTATAGCAGCACAACTGTGTTCTATTTTGAATGATCTTGAATACGAGAACTTATATAGAGTACTTACTTCAGAAAAGAAATTTGCTTGGATAAAGCGGCACTTGACTCCAAAAGAACTGTTAGCAATAAAAAATGCCGGCGTGCCAGGAATAAACTTCTATAACGACGTAAAACGTATATATCCTCACAGTAATTTATTTTCACACGTGCTTGGTTACACTGACATAGATGGTAACGGTATTGCAGGAGTTGAGGCATATATAAGTAAAAACAAACAACATTCTGTTATCCAAGTACCTGATATACAGTTGTATGAATTTTGCAACTTGAAAGCAATTCCTGCACAGCAATTCCCCACACAACAGATGGTGTCATCCCAGTGCGTGACACTGGGATCCAGATATAAAAATACTGACAAATTATGTGATGAACAACGGATTCCAGAAACATATGTCAAAAACAATGTTTGTGATGAAATTGCGCATAAAACTGGATTCCAGTGTCAGTGCACTGGAATGACACCAGACCAAGCTTCTGCACAATCTTCTGTCATCCGACAGGGATGGTCACGCTCTGCTGATCAATATGTTCAACTATCCTTAGATACACGAGTGCAAAGCATAGTGCATGAAGAGCTAACTAAAGCTGTAAGCAGGTATCAGGCACTTGGCGGAGTAGGAATTGTTTTAAATGTGAGAAATAGTGAAATCATCTCGATGGTCAGTCTACCTGATTTTAACCCCAACCTACAGAGTAAGGCAGAAGACGTACAAAAGTTTAATCGCGCCAGTCTTGGGGTGTATGAGATGGGCTCGGTATTAAAATTCTTTACAATAGCCGCAGCGCTTGATGCAAACGTTACAAAAACTAGCGATTTATATGACGTATCAACACCAATCACCATTGGAAAGTATAAAATTCAGGATTTTCACAAATCTAAAATTCCAAAAATTACTGTGCAAGATATATTTGTAAAATCATCCAACATTGGTGCAGCAAAAATTGCAGTCAAATTAGGCATTGAAAAACAAGTAGAATACTTTAAAGCTATGAAGCTATTTTCTCCTTTGAAAATAGAAATACCAGAAAAATCTACACCGATAATCCCGGATAAATGGAGTGAAAACACTTTAATAACAGCATCTTATGGTTATGGCATAGCTGTAACTCCTATACATCTTGCACAAACTGCAGCAGCATTAATCAACAATGGAATATTTCATAACGCAACCTTGATGTTGAATAAAAGAAGTATAGGAGAGCAAATTATCTCAAGAAGAACTTCCAGGGAAATGAGAAAATTATTACGTGCAGCAGTAACAGATGGCACTGGCAGGAAAGCAAAAATAAAGGCATATTCAATAGGGGGAAAGACCGGATCGGCGGAAAAAGTTGTAGATGGTAAATATAGCAAAGATGCAAACATAGCGTCATTTATAGGAGTGCTGACTATGCTTGACCCAAGGTACATAGTGCTAATTGCTATTGATGAGCCTCAAGGGATGCACCATACCGGGGGAATAATTGCTGCGCCTATAGTAAAGAACATTATAAATAGAATAGCGCCTATACTAAATGTTACACCTGAGATGTAACATTAGGGAATGTTCAAAAAACCATACGCGTCAAGTTAAGGAAAAGTAGCATAAGGTGTAATAGTTTAGACTTGATCTGACAGGCGTGAATTAACTGACAGAAGAATTGACAAAGTCAAAACCAAAATCAGCATCCTGTTTAATGCTATCAATATTTTTCTGATAAGCAATATGCATACTATCAAAAAAGGTTTGCATAGGATAGCAATATTTACCTGAATGCGGTCTAGATCTATTGTAAGAATGCACCCAATGGTCTACATCTAACTGAAGTTCTGCCAAAGAGGTGTAAATTTTCTTTCTAAAGATAATATTGATCTTGCATAGTTCTGTGGAACCTTTCACATATGCCATTAGTCTGTGGAGAACGAGCTTTGGTTCGAGAATGATCAATATTTTCTACCCCCAAATACAGCTGGTAAGCGTGATTTTCCGGTCTGCCACAATACTCTGTACCACGATCCGTCAAAACGCGTAGTAATGATACTTTCTGTTCATCAAAAAACGGTATTACCCTATCATTAAGAAGATCTGCACCTGTGATAGCAGTCCTTTCTGTGTAAAGCTTAGCAAAAGCAACTCTAGAATAGGTATCAACAAAGGTTTGCTGGTAAATTCTTCCAATACCTTTGATATTACCCACATAATAACTGTCTTGGCTACCCAAGGGAATGTTCAAAAAAGTGTGTCAAACCGAAAAAAAAGTAATAAATTGATATAAAAAAAATGGAGGTTTCACATATGAATCAAAGAATAGCAAATAAAACTACTGGATTGGTAGATTATAAAGAATTAGAAACAAATATCCTGTCGTCTATACGAGAAGGAAGGCCGCTGACGGGAAGGGACGGAGTATTAACACCATTGATAAAAAAGCTGCTGGAGGCAAGTTTGGAAGGTGAAATAGAAAATCACTTGTTGGCTGAAAGCGAAGAAAATAATCGAAGAAATGGGAGAAATGGAAAGACTTTAAGGACAAGTGCCGGTTCATTTGAACTTTTGACGCCAAGGGATAGAGAAGGAAGTTTTGAGCCGCAAATAGTCAAAAAAAGGCAAACAAACTTACATCCAGAGCTTGAAACGAAGATCTTGAGCACATTTGCCAGTGGTATGAGTTATAGAGATATAGCGTCACACGTTGAGGAAATTTATGATCACAAAATATCGGCGGCAGAGATATCAAGTATTACCGACAAATTGCTACCGGTAATCAACGAATGGCGTAGTCGCCCATTGCAGTCTGTGTACCCAATAGTGTTCATGGATGGCATGTTTTTCAAAGTTAAGGAGGACGGGCATTGCGTAAGTAAATGCATGTATAATATATTAGGCGTAGATCAAAATGGCAGAAAAGAGGTACTAGGCTTTTATTTAGCCGAAAGTGAGGGAGCCAACTTCTGGTTAGGGGTATTAAATGACCTAAAAGAGAGAGGAGTAGAGGATATTCTGATTGCCTGCGTCGATGGTCTAAAAAGTTTTCCTGCAGCAATAAATAGTGTGTTTCCTAAAGCAGAAGTACAGCTATGTATAGTGCATCAGATAAGGAATTCATTGAAATATGTATCCAGCAAAGATGTGAAAGTTTTCATGAACGATTTGAAGAAAATATATCGTGCTTCAAGTAAAGAAATCGCTGAGAATTATTTGCTTGAGCTGGAAGAAAAATGGGGTGAAAAATATCCTTTGGTTATAAAATCGTGGCAAAATAATTGGGAAAATTTATCTGGTTATTTTAAGTATTCTGGGCCAGTTAGAAAGCTGATTTATACCACCAATCCTATTGAGGGGTTGCATAGACAGATTAGAAAATTCACTAAAACTAAGGGCTCATTTACTAGTACAAATGCCTTGTACAAACAGGTATATTGTGCTATAAAAAAGGCAGAGCAAAATTGGATTATGGCTATACCTAATTGGGCTTTAACTATATCTCAACTTGATATTTTCTTTCCTGGTAGATTGAAAATTGAGTTGAATTAAAAATGCGGTTTGACACACTTTTTTGAACATTCCCCTACCCAAGTATCCTGGATGCTCTGTTTCAATTTCTCCATGGGCCTCTTTTTCTTCCTTAGCCTTCTCTAGAGCTGTTATCTGCTCTTCTGTTAAAATGCTGAGCTACTTTTGCTTCTAATGCCTTTAACCTCTTTTTGAAATTTTCAAGATTGTTTCTTTGCCACACTGATCTTATTCCACTTGCAGAGATGAGAATTCCTCTCTTCGTTTGCTGCTCTTTCTTGTCCATATGCTGGAAATTCTATTGCTATTTCAATTACTGCTTTTTCTATATCCTCCGATACTCTATTTGCATATAATGGCTTGCTTTTCGCTCTTCTCCTCCTGTTTCATACAGTTCTTTGAAGCGGTAAAATGTATCCCTTGAATATCCCATTACCTTACACGCCTGTGATACATTTCCTAATTGCTTTGCAAGTTCTAGCAATCCCAACTTTGGTTTTAGTATTTTTTCTTGTGTTGCCTGACACTCCTTTAAAATTTGTTCATATTTTTATCTTACTTTGTTTGCCTGTCAGATCAAGTCTAAACTATTACACATTATTGTTGACTTATGTGCAATTAGAGAACCAAGCGAGCTTACCTTTGTTATAATGGCTCGTTTCATCAATAAGTAGAACTTTACTTCTACTTATCTCTTGTTCGATCTGCTCATATGCTTCTTGGCATTTTTCTGCAACTCTAGCCTCGCTATTTGACACGCTACCAACACTGATGTCCAGGTTGAAAATATTTTTTATAATATTTGCTATTTCTCTTTTCGAGTTCTTGTAAAATCCGCTCAGCGCCGCGATTGTTGACTTAACTTTTGGACCAAATGTATCTGGCGTAACACCTTCTGGTAACTTACTGCTTCTTCTTTTCCCGCATCTCCGGCAACGACCATTGATATTCCACTACATAAGGCCTAATTTACGGAAGATCAACTTTTTGATGAATGTACGGTCCCTTGCATATTGCAATCTCTCCTCCGCATTCACAAGTAGATGACAACTTTACTTTTATCACCTCATCTGCATCCATTTTGGCGCGAAAACTTCCTTTATGACCAACCTGACCACCGACGTTTCTGTCGCTCTTTGGCTTGTCCTTCTTTATTTTGTATAATTCTTTAGAGCTTGGCAGAGATGAATTTTTCGAGTTTAAACCAAGCCTCTCTTTCAACTCAGCGTTCTCAATCCTCAAGGCCTTATTTTCTGCCTCTAACTCTTCTATCCTCCCTTCCAACTTTTCTATTTTTTGCTGTAAATTTTTGCAGAGTTCTAAAAAGTTTACCACATTTTTGCTCTATGATTATCTTTATTATCTTGCTTTGTCTACCTTATTTTGCCGCTCCCCTGAACGGATACCGTACAGTAAGGGTATTGATGAAGTAATTAAGCAAACCAAAATAGGTTATTCTGTTAAAAATAGTTTCTTTTACTTAACAGTAAATCTTAATCATCAACAGTGTATATATCCTTCTGGTTTATGTGGATTTTTTAGTCCAGTTAATTTTACTAGTAGAGTTTATAATATTGGCTTTCCTTTAATTATACCAAAGAGTAGCGCTACTTTTTTGGAACCAACAAACTGACCTTACCCAGAAAAAGTAGAGAGGAAGTTAAGCCATTTTCATTATGAAAATGATGAATCAAATTTTTCAGGAATGCAATAGTTAATAGTAGAATGTCTACGTTGTTTGTTATAAAAAATTTCTATGTATTCAAATATTGCGGTTCTAGCTTGTTGTGCGGAGTGTTGTGAGGTATCAATGAGTAATTCCCTCTTTAGTGAACTAAAAAAGCTCTCCGAAACAGCATTATCGTAACAACAACCTTTGTGACTCATGCTAGAAATAATACTTTTTGTATTCAGTAAAAATTGATAATTTTTAGAGGTATATTGTGAACCTTGATCACTATGAAATAGCAGATCTTTGGCTGGTTTGCGCTTATCAACAGCCATCAATAAAGCATCTATGCTTAGTTATTGTACTACTCATTAACTACCATACGTGAATATAGATCAATTATTGCTGCCAAATATAGCCAACCATCCTTAGTTTTTATGTATGTAATATCAGTTACCCATACTTTGTTTGGCTGACTAGTAGTAAAGTTTTGGTCCAATATATTGGGAGCTATTGTCAGTCTGCTGTTTTTTGCTTTTGAATCTTCGCCTCAGTCTAGCTTGAATGCCATTTTTTTGCATGACATCCTGCACTGTTTTGATGTTGCAATTTTTACCTAAAGCCTTTAGTTCAGCATGAATTTTAGGTGCACCATATCTACAATTAGATGCTTGGTATATTTTTTGAATATCTGCTAGAAACTGCTCCCTTGTTGATTCTTTGCTGCTTTTCTTCTTACTAGTCCATTTGTAGTAGCCGCTAGCAGAAAATCCTGCATAACTCCTGTACTTTATAGTAGTTTCTATGCTTTTTGATAAATAAATATTTTACTCTTTGTGACTTGCCCAGGGCTTTTTTTAAAATGTCTCTTTCTCTAGTAACTCTTGTTAGTTCTTTCTTTAATTCAAACTTTTCTTTATCACATGGTGCCAACTTTCCCTTACCAGGAAATGCTTCTTCTATTGATCCTTTTTCGTTATATTTTTTTATCCAGTCACTTAGTGTACTGTTATCTATTCCTAAATCTTTAGCTATTTTGCTTGCTGACTGCCCCGTTTCCTTTACCAACTTTATTGCCTCTAATTTAAATTCCACTGTGTAATTCTTTCTGTTCTTTACCATAATAAGCCCTCATGATCATGTTTTATTTTACCTCAAAAATGGCTTAACTTCCTCTCTACTTTTTCTGGGTAAGGTCATGTTATTTACAAACAATCCCCAACTGAGAAAAGAACTCCAGGAAAACCGAACGTGCTGTTTGCTGATAAAAATTCAGTAACAACCTATATAGCTACTTGGGTGACAGGAGGTAATGCAGGAAGTCTAATAGCGCAGCAACACGGAACCCCAGGTCAGGCCTGCGCCTATTGCAATCAGCAGTCCCTGGCTTCCTAATTTTATTTTTGATTCTTGTATTGCATAGTCTAAGGCCAGTGGAATTGATGCCGCTGAGGTATTTGCATGCTTATCAACGGTATTAATCACTTTCTCTATAGAAAAATCTAATTTCTTTACTACTGCTTCAATAATACGAATGTTTGCTTGATGGGGAATTAACCAATCAATCTCAGTAATTTTTAAATTATTGCATCTTAGTGCTTCCTCTACTGAAGCTGTTAACTTGTCTACCGCATATTTAAACACTTCTGTTCCATTCATGCATATTTTTCCAGAATTGCCAGTTGAGGACACTCCTCCACTTGTACATAATATATCTACATTACCATCGGAATGTAAGTTTGTTGATATGATGCCACTTTTATCAATTTTTGATTTCATCACCACTGCACCAGCACCATCACCAAAGAGTATACAAGTTGATCTATCTTCCCAATCAACAATCCTAGACATTATTTCAGCGCCAATAACGAGCGCACATTTAATTCTATTGTTAGATTTTATGAGCGAATCAGCAACTGTAACTGCATATATAAAACCAGAGCATGCTGCTTGTACATCAAAAGAAAATGCGTTTTTACATTTTAACTTACTTTGTACAATCGTTGCACAGCTAGGCAAAGTTTTATCAGGCGTTGTTGTGGCAACTATGATTAAATCAATTTCATCTACTGAAATTTTAGCTTTTTCTATAGCATTTCTTGCTGCATTTACAGCTAAGTCTGACGTTAATTCTCCTTCATCTGCTATATGCCTTTGAACTATTCCTGTTCTCTGCCTTATCCATTCATCGCTTGTCTCAACTATCGATGCAATTTCGTTGTTACTCAACGTTTTTCTTGGTAGGTAAGATCCAGTGCTTAATATAAAACTTTTATTCAACGTGACTTACCCCATTAATTATCTTTTGATTTAAATTTTCACTAATTGCATTTACTGCAAATTTTATGGCATGGGCAAAAGAAATAGCATCAGAATTTCCATGACTTTTAATGATGATACCATTCAGCCCTAAAAACATAGCTCCATTTCTAATTTTAGGATTAAAACGCGTTAGTGTTTTATTTAGTCTGGATTTTAACAATATACCAACAAGCATTTTTGCTGCCCATGAGCTCAGTACTTCCTGCTTTATTAGATTGATAAAGGTACTAGCGGTTGCCTCAGCCGTTTTGAGCATTACATTGCCAACAAAACCATCAGCAACAATCACATCTATATTACCCTCTAAGAACTCACTTGCCTCTATATACCCTTTGAAATTAATGCCTGGAGCGTTTTTAAGCAACTCAAAAGCGCCGCGTACTGAGTCAGTGCCTTTAACTTCTTCTGTACCGATATTTAGCAAAGCAACCTCAGGATTGTCAATTTTTAGCGCTACTTTTGCAAATATACTTCCCATTAATGCAAATTGAAATAATGAGTCGGCATTACAATCAACATTTGCACCAAGGTCAAGCAATGCAAAGCTCTTTGTCTTAGTTGGACAGACAGACGCAATAGCAGGGCGATAAATATTTGGTAATGTTCCTAAAATAAATCTGGAAATTGCCATCAATGCTCCAGTATTACCTGAAGATACCACTCCGAAAGCTTTACCTTCTTTTACTGCAACAATTGCAGCCTTCATACTTGAGTCTTTACGATGTCTCAGCGCAAAAGATGGCTTATCATTTGCAAGGACATTGTCAGAACAATGAGTAAATTCAGAATTGTTACTTACTTTTTTATATTTCAAAAGCAAAGGAGATACTTCTTCCTTATCTCCATAAATATGAAAAAAAACTTTAATTCCTGGGTCAACAAGATTATCCAAAAAAAAACCAGCGCCCTGAATTACGGAAAGAGGCGCAAAATCGCCCCCCATAGCGTCAAGTGCAATAACTATATTATTATTGACCGTAGATAACATATCATAATAGTCACTCTGCCTGTTGCTTGATGAAAACCCGTTTTCCTTTGTAACTGCCATCAACTGCTACGTTATGAGGCAACATGAATTCCCCAGTTGTTGAACACACCACAATATTCTTAGGCTGAATAGCATGATGAGAACGATGCATATTACGCCTTGACTTTGACTTTTTTCTTTTTGGAACTGCCAAAATTTCCTCCATTCTACTACAAAATACAATACATTAGTAACATGTTTTTTACAGGAAGTAAACAGGGATAGTAAAATAAGTAAGGTTTGCTTATGTAATTGAGTTCTATAGCTAAAGTGGCTCTACAATTTGAAAAACCGTCATTCCGCTACTCGTTAGCGCCGCGCACAACTGTACGAACGTTGTAGTTTGGGCCACCAGTGGGGTGTCATCCCAGTGCCCAGACACTGGGATCCAGAAAAGTTTGCTTGTAAACTAGCATAGAAAAACGTTTTCGATGAGATTATATGGAAAACTATATTCCAGCGTCACGCGCTGGAATGACACCCATTTGTTCCTATAGTTGTCTTTTCTCGTCTACCTTATTTTGCCACTCTGCTGAACAGATACTATATTACCATTTGTTCATACTTCTGTAAAGCAGAAAATTTTAGTGGGGCGAGCGACCAGGATCGAACTGGCGACATTCAGTACCACAAACTGACGCTCTACCAACTGAGCTACGCCCGCCAAGATATAAAATTTCTAACATACGAGCGCAAATAGTCAATTGATTATTTAAGCTACTCTCCTTTTGCAGAGGGTTTTAAGTTTAGCCAATAAATATTTTCATTGATACTTCTACTATTATAGTTAATTGTATTGATACTAATAAAGTAGTGGTATGTTTAAAAGTATTTTCACATTTAGTTTTTTTACGGCTATTTCAAGGATCTCAGGGTTAATAAGAGATGTATTGATTGCTACGGTTATTGGTGCAACCTCTCTTGCAGACATATTCTTTTCTTCATTTCGCTTTGCTAATTTATTTCGATCGTTTTTTGCAGAGGGAGCATTTACTACCTCATTCATACCATTATACTCAGCAGAATCACATGATAATAAAAAGGCATTTAACTTTGCAAGTAGTGTAATATCCATTACGTTTATTATCTTAGTAATTTTTTGCCTTATCATGCAAACTTTCTCTCCTTATATGATTCAAATATTTACTCCTGGCTTTGATCAAAGCAAGTTTGCTCTTACCGTTACGCTTTCAAGAATTATGCTGCCTTACATAATTTTTAGCTCAATTGCAGCACTTATTGGAGGAATGCTTCAAGTAAAGCAACACTTTGTTTCAACAGCTATTGCACCAATTATTTTGAACCTCTGTTTGATAATCAGTTTATTTATACCGTATATCGCAACTCCAGAATATAATCTTTCTATAGCTGTGTTGGTTGGAGGGGCCTTGCAGTTATTGCTGATGCTATTTAGCGCGCAGAAATTAAACACGCTTTTTTCTTTTAGTTTAGAATTGAGTGACAAAGTAAGGCTTTTTTTTAAACGTGTGGTACCCTCGATTATAAACCACTGTTTTATACAAATAAGTGTATGGATTGACACAATCATGGCGAGTTTTATACCAAATGCGGTGTCTTATATATATTATGCCGATAGACTAAATCAACTACCGCAGGGAATAATCGGCACTGCAATTGGTACAGTGCTTCTTCCTTTAATTTCAAAACAGATGAATAATACTGAAAATATAGTCAAAATACAAAGCAAGGCTCTCAACATAGGATTAATGTTAATTATGCCAATAACTGCTGCCTTTATCATTATTCCCGACACAATTTTACTTACGCTTTTTTCTTACGGCCGGTTTGATCATTATGCAGTGCAGCAAACTGTTCCCACGTTAATAGCATTTTCTCTTTCTTTACCTGCATTTATTATAAATAAAGTATTGCTACCCACATTTTTTGCTAAAGGCAATCTAAAAATACCAACTATGTTCTCACTAATGTGCCTTGGAATTAATGTAGTGCTAAACCTTTTGTTAATGAACGAGTATCAGCACACGGGAATTGCTATCGCTACTTCCGTTTCCACTTGGATAAACTCCATTCTATTAATTAGTTATTTAACAATAAATAAAATGTATAAGGTTAGCCAAGCGTTATTGTTAAATATCATGAAAATTTTTGTAGCAACGGCAGTCATGTCAATAGCCCTTTATATTTTTAATTCTTTGTTGGCAGGATTATTTTTTGATAAAATGTTGGCTCGTATTGTTTATTTAACGACTTTAATAGCTTTGAGTGTTATTGTTTATTTTGGTACTCTCTATTTAATATTTAGGGGAAATTTGAATAATTTGAAATATGTATAAACTAGATCTTTTGCTAAAGGAACAGCAAACGGTGTCATCCCAGTCTGGGATCCAGAAATTTTGCAATAGACAACAGATTCTAGGAGCATACGCTGAAATAATGCCCATGATGAAAATAAGATGGATCCCAGTGTCAAGCACTGGGATGACAGGAATAGGCACTGGGATGACAAGACGAAAGGATGCTGGAATGAGAGGTCTACTATGAGACTTTCTTTATATGCCATATTATCAATTTCTTTAGTATTAGTCCTTCTTCATGTTGCCGCAGTTTTTAAGGATTGGAGTGGCTACAAAGGATATGTTATAAAAGAGTTGGAGAGGACGTATGACGCTAAAGTGCATATTGGAGGAAAAGTTGAAGTTTCACTCATTACTCCAAAGCTTACTATTTATAATGTATATATACAATACAACGAAAATAAAGAGCAAAAGTTATCAGATTTAATTAGTGTAAGAAAAATTGAGGTAAAACCGTCACTCCTATCGTTGTTTTTATTTTCGTTGCAACCAAAGTCAATCACATTGTTTGGCATGAAAAGCAATAAAGAAAATTTACTTAATATTATAAATGCAAAAGCCAGTGGTAACACAGTCGATATAGTAATAAAAGACAGCCAAGTAAGTTTTAAGAGTGATTTCGCTGATATTGTTAACATAAAGGAGGTTGCTGTAAAAAAAAATAGGCAATTCTCTGGTAAAGTAAAGGTAGGTGATAATAATTACGATTTTTCAGGAAAGGTTAATATCACAAAAAAGAATGTATATATTAGTGTTGAATCAAATTTTGTAAATTTGCTATTTACAGGTAATAGAAATCAAGAAGAACTCCAGGGTAGTTTAACATTAACAATTAATAACAGTTCCAGTTCTGTGAGTGATTTAGCAAAAATCATTAATCTTAGCTTTCTTTCTTGTGTTATTCCTAGCGAAAATATCAAGATATCATCCAATATAAGTCTTAATGAAAGTGAGTTTATGGCAACTGACTTAAAAATTGATTCCAAAAGCATGCAAGCCAGTGGTACAATACAAAATGATAGAAAAGGCAATCACACTAATTTCAACATTAGCTTCAGTAAAGTTGACTTAGATTCCATACAAGACAATTCACAAAAAACAACGAATATAAAAGACCTTCTGGAATGTTTTAGAGCAGTTGTGCCAAAGAACTTGAGCTTAAATTTTAATATGGAAGCTTCTAATATTCAATATCAAAACAAAATATTGGACAATTTCCGTGCTGTACTAAAATCCACTGATGGCAAAGTAAAAGTTAATACGCTTCTTAAATTTCCTGGAATCAATAATATATCTTACTTATCAGGAGAGATCTCAAACAATAATGCCCTATCTGAATTCAACGGTGATTTGTTAGTAGAAGGAAATGATTTTGAGTCATTCATTTCATGTTTTTTCCCTTCTATAAAGATGAAAGAAAACCAGAAAAATCAATTTACACTAAGTTCTAAACTGCACCTTGCACCAAGAATATTATCTATCTCAGACATTAGATTGCTAAATAATAAGGAATCCTTGCAAGGGTCAATTAGAGTAAGTCACACAAAAAAACGCAGTGTGATTGATGGTGAATTTAGCATGCATAATCTTGATGCAGATAAATATGATCATTCATTATTTAGCAGTTTATCTAAAATGCAATGGCTGAAAAATTTTCAGTATGATGCAAATATAAAGGCCAGTGTTAATGACTTTACATTGAATGATACGAAAATTAAAAATTTGAATTTTTTGCTAAAAATGGAAAAAGGTAAGCTGGTTGCAGATAAAATAAAGCTATATGGAGAAGATTTCGATATTACCGGTAATGCAAAAATATTAGCAGATCAAAAATACGCCAAACCTTTATTAGATGTTAACCTTACGGGCAGTAAATTTAATGGAAAAATTATTACATTACCAAATTTAGTAGAGACGAAAAGAAATGAGATGGATCAAATTCAATGGTCAACAAAGCAGCTTGATTTTTTGGATGATAAAGAAGGTTTTGATGCAAACGTGCAAATCAAAACTGCAGAATTTAAAACCGAGCAGAATGTTTTGAAAGATTTTAATTTAGATGCAGTGATAAGAAACAACACTATCACTATCAGGCAGGTAAGTTACGTATTAGAACACGGGCAAGTGTTTTTTCAGGGTTATTTAAGATCAGATTCAATGCACACAAAATTTTCTATTGCAAATTTGGACACCAAAAAGATTGGTAAGGTTATAGGAATTGACAATGTAAATGGTCAGATAAGCTTAAGTGGTGAAATCAAAACTCAAGGAAAAAGTTTTCATGATTGGGCTAATAGCTTATCAGGAGATATAAATTTACAAGCGCAGGGAATAGAAGTTACTAATGTAGATTTCAATTCATTTATCACTAATTTGTTAAGCAGTAAGAATAAGTCTGAAATTTCCACACTTGCTTATGTTGATATATATAACGGTAAAACATTTTTTGAAAATATTAGCGGAAAAGCAAGTATTAAGAGTGGTATATGTTCAACTAGTTTACAATTCGGGATTGATCAAGCATCAGGGTCAATCTCTTCTAATTTAACCTTATCTAACTTCGCTTTAGCTTCTATATTCAGGTTCTTTTTCATCCCACCAGGTTATAGCAGTCCAGTCTATATAGATATGCATTTGGATGGCCCTATTTGGCGTCCTAAGATGAGTTTTGATGTAGACCAAATCTTCATCGCTCTGGTTGGCAAGAAAAATAGTTAATTTACTTAGATGTACGGTTTAGGAGACAATAGGCTTTTTGCATTACCTCCTGTCATCCAAGTAGCGTGACATACAACTGTACAAACATTGCAATATGGACATAGTAAACGATGTCACGAAAGTAGTTGACACTGGTTTCCATCCAAGAGCCAGTGCCTCTTTCTTGTCATCCCAGTGCGTGACACTGGGATCCAGGAATTTTATTAAGTTGGTAAGCATAAAAGTAGCCGTTTTATGTTAAAATACAACGTTTTGATGATTATGAAAAAGATAGATTCCAGTGTCAAGCACTGGAATGACAAGAAGAGGGTACTTGGATGACAGGAGAAGGAGGCATTGCCCTCCTGGTAGGCCCAAATCGCAATGTTCGTACAGTTGTGGATTCATTCGCGGTATAGATTCCGCTAACTAGTAGCGGAATGACGGTTTTTCAAATTGTCGGTAAATCTAAGCCAGTTTAGCTATAAGTAATAAACATCAAAACTTCAACTCAATTTATCACCACCCGGCAATGGTGGCAAGCCAAATGCTTCCCTTTTTTCATTGAGTGTCATGAAGCTTGCGTTTTCTACGTATTTCCACAACTTTTGCCTCTTTTCCATAAGAATTTCTATTGCGTCTTTGTCATATGACAAGCACAGATCTTCACCAAATCTTGGTGTCAGCCAAGAATTCAGGTGACAGATAATATTTTCTAGCGTTGGTAAAACCGTTTGCTCCCAAAGGGACAGGCGTGCTTCGACTAAATTGCTATAAGTGTTATCACCTGGTATGCCAAGCAACTGCGGCGGAACGCCAAAAGCCAGGGCAATATCACGAGCTGAACTGTGTTTGGACTCAATAAAATCCATATCCCTCGGCGATAGGCTCATCTCCTTCCACTCCAAGCCTCCTTCAAGTAATATCGGTCTTCCAGCATTAACAGGACCTGAATAATGATCATTTATCTGCGCTTTTAAGCGTTGGTACTGCTCTTGACTTAAACTTCCACCACTCCCGTCCTTTGCTGATTTCATAACTATTGCACCACTTGGTCTTGCTCCATTTTGTAGCATAGCTTGATTCCAAGCACCCGCCTGATTATGTTGATCTATACTGTACGCGGCTGCCTCAATTGGTGATAACCCATACCAATCATTCAAAGGGTTAAAGGTCTTTAGGTGCAACACTGCTGAACGTCCGGTTAGTTTATCAACTTTAAAGTCATAACTGTTGTTATTTATGGTATAACGATAGATATAAGGAACGTTATTTCTCCCTGGAACAATTTCAACCCTATCAACCCCAGTTATGGATTAACCAACGAAGTAAAGCTGAGAAATACAGGGCTTTTTCGATTGCATTGAATAAGAAATGAGGGTAGAAAAAATATGTACCAAGAAATTTACTGTGGATCTATGCCGAGTGTGCTCAAGTTCAAATTTGTTTTTTAGGCAGCCAAAAACCGTTTCAACAATCGATCTTTTCCCTAGTAAAATCTTCTCTTTCAGCGAAATCAGTGCATTTTTCATACCTTTTTTCACTTTAGTGACGAGTTTTAGACCTCTATCGAATAGTTTCTCAAAGAGCTCTTTCTTTATATAGCCCTTATCTCCAAACAAAAGTCCAGTTAGTTTTTTGGTTAGAGTTGGTACAGGTTTTCTGTCATCGACGTTACCTCTGGTTAGCGTAACACCTTGAATTTCACCTATTTCATTGATTACTACATGTAATTTAAAACCAAAAAACCAGCCGTAAGTATTCTTTCCTAACTCTGCTAATCCTTTGAAAACCTTATTTCTTGAGATTCTTTTTCGATGGCATACTGCTATTGAAGTAGAATCTATGTAGGAAATCCCGGTCATTTTTGCTTGTTCACAAAACCATTGCAAAAGTAATGCTAAATACCACAAAACTCGCGGCTTTAAGGCAATAAATCTGTGATATGAAGGCAGCTTTGAAAACTCTGATCTATAGAATAACTGAAGATAACAAAGATAAAAAGCCTTGAAGTTTTTACATGGTGATTTATGGTATAATAGGATTATGGTTAGAATTTCTGAGTGCGCTATTTCTGGTACTCTGGTTGGTTTTTTGCCGTTTGATAAGAACCTATTTGCAAAATTATCATCTACCGCACGACAAAAATCCTCGACGCAACAGTACAGTTCTGTAATATCTTTCTTCATGGGTAACCTCTTATTATTACTAAAATACTCGAGTTTACCCTGTTTCCCTCTTCTTAGTTATACTTTTATCTATTTTCTAATCCATAACTGAGGTTATCAGGGCGCAGAAGATAAAGCTCTGTTGGTGGTTTTCTATTGTTCTGCGATTCAACCATCAATATATAAGAATTGCCGTTAACTAACCGATAAGTTACAATTCCCTCAATAAATTCCGATTTTGATGTCATTGGATTAGGAGAATAAAGTAACTTTAATAATGGATGAACTTTTAATTGTGATTTCCCCTGATCAGTAAGCCGGCAGAGAGTAAAAGGTACCGAAGATGCAGCACTTGCAATCATATTGATTGCTCGAAAGGCAATAACATTTTTTATGTAACCTTCCTCAGCAAAACTTACATAATCACGCTTACTCCAACTTGGTTCCATCATTAGTTGCAAAGCAGAGTATTTACTAAATACTCTGCTTTTCTTTCTTTGAAAAATGTTGAAATTCATATGTGCCTCATGAAAGATGTTTAAAAGTTAAAAGTGTTTTAGATTCTGTAGTTAAACTAAGACATAGATCCATAGCTGTACGAACATTCATTTTTGAAGGTAAATTGCACAGCAAATGGTGTCATTCCAATGCTTGACACTGGAATCCAGAAATTTTGCTTATAACCGAGCTGATGAGCTAAAGGTAGTTGTCTTACGCTAAAACAAACGTTTTTAATTAAGTTACATAGAAGCTGGATCCCAGTGTCTGGGCACTGGCCCACTGGTGGCCCAAACTACAACGTTCGTACAGTTGTGGACATAGATCCCAGTGTCACGCACTGGGATGACATCATAGGAGCTGGATGACAGGAAAATGCTATACTAAAAAAAAAGAAATAGAACATGACAGAATGGCTAACATCTAACCAACTCATTGATTATAACTGTGCTGTAAAATCCATGGAAGAGAAAATTCAACAAATTCACAATAATTCAGCAGACGAATTGGTATGGCTACTTCAGCACCCTTCACTTTACACAGCAGGAATCGGTGCAACAGACGATGACATTGTTGAAAAACTATTTCCCATATACAAAACAGGCAGGGGTGGTAAATACACATATCATGGTCCAGGACAGCGCATTATATATTTAATGCTAAACCTTAAAAAAAGAAATAAATGCGACATAAAGCTGTATATTAGAGACCTAAGTAATTGGATCATAAATGTTTTAAAGCATTTTAATATACTTGGAGAATTTAAAGAAGATAGAATAGGTGTTTGGGTGAATAATAACGGAGTAGAAAAAAAAATTGCAGCTTTTGGTATCCGTTTAAGAAAATGGGTAACTTATCATGGCATAGCGCTTAATGTTTCTCCAGACCTCTCTCATTATAAGGGTATTATTCCTTGTGGGCTACAAGGTTATGGTGTTACATCAATGGAAGAACTAGGAGTGAAAGTTCTATTCTCTGAGTTGGATGATATACTAAAAAAAGAGTTTCATAAGATATTTTAATGATCATTTACCTTTTATATTTTATTTTCACTTTATGTGCTAATACAAGTATTTATGCAATTGATAAAGTTGATATTATTGCTCCTTCTTCCAAGGGAAAAGAATCAGATCTGACTACTATAAAAGAATATGTAAAAACTTTGGATTTTAATCCCCATATTTCGGAGAAAATATATAGTAATGATAATCCATTCTATTCTAACTCTGATGAATTCAGAGCAAATGATTTGGTTAGTGCACTAACTAATGATAGTAAAATAATTTGGTGTATCAGAGGAGGAGAAGGGGCTTCTCGGTTAATTCCCTATCTAGAAAAGTTACCCAATGATAAAAAAGAAAGGATTGCTCAAAACAAAAAAATCCTCATAGGCTATAGCGATATAACTGCCTTGCACATCTATCTACAAGTCAAATATGATTGGCAAACTCTTCATGGCACCATGATGGAAATGATAGTAAATAGCTCCGTTTCTGAAAGCTCTGTTGAAAAATTGAAAGAGTTAATTCTTAACAAGCGGGATTCTATCAGATTTGATAACCTAAAAATGATAAATAATGGCATTAGACTAAAGGATAGCAGATTAGAGTCTAAAATCATCGGTGGTAATATGACTTTAGTTGAAAATAGTATAGGAACCGCTTGGCAGGTAAGTGCAGAAGGCAAAATTCTATTTTTAGAGGACATAAGAGTCTACCCATATGCAATGGAACGCAGTTTAGATCACTTAAAACAAGCTCACATTTTTGATGAAGTGCAAGCGGTAATTTTTGGTAATTTTATCAACTCTGGTAACGATAATCTTGTTGAAGTTGTAAAAGAAAGGTTTGCAAAAAGTGTTAACTTTCCAGTGTTCACAGTTCAAGGAATAGGTCATGGGCATACAAATGACCCTTTACCTCTTAACACTCACGCTATTATTAGCGTTCAAGACGAAAAAGAAGGTTTGTTTTTTATGGATGTGCAGAATGTTAGCTAATCTTATAGCTAACGCGAGTTCTACGTCATACCGCCGCGCCGCTAACACGTAGCGGGATCTACGTCATACCGCCGCGGTATCTCAACCGCTAATATGTAGCGGGATACTTAACCGTCATACCTTAACATAGATCCCGCTAACAAGCAGCGGGATGACGAATCGTCAAGGTGTCATCCAAGTAGCCGACACTGGCAAGACGGCAGTGCTTCCTTCTTCTGTCATCCGAGTAGCCCTTCTCCTGTCATCCGAGTAGCCCTTCTCCTGTCATCCGAGTAGCCCTTCTCCTGTCATCCGAGTAGCCCTTCTCCTGTCATCCGAGTAGCCCTTCTCCTGTCATCCCAGTGCCCAGACACTGGGATCCAGGATTTTGACTGTAAACAAGCATACTATACAACATTTTCAATGAAACTGCCAAAAACTGGATTCCAGCGTCACGCGCTGACCTCTCTTACCCCAGTTATGGATTAACCAACGAAGTAAAGCTGAGAAATACAGGGCTTTTTCGATTGCATTGAATAAGAAATGAGGGTAGAAAAAATATGTACCAAGAAATTTACTGTGGATCTATGCCGAGTGTGCTCAAGTTCAAATTTGTTTTTTAGGCAGCCAAAAACCGTTTCAACAATCGATCTTTTCCCTAGTAAAATCTTCTCTTTCAGCGAAATCAGTGCATTTTTCATACCTTTTTTCACTTTAGTGACGAGTTTTAGACCTCTATCGAATAGTTTCTCAAAGAGCTCTTTCTTTATATAGCCCTTATCTCCAAACAAAAGTCCAGTTAGTTTTTTGGTTAGAGTTGGTACAGGTTTTCTGTCATCGACGTTACCTCTGGTTAGCGTAACACCTTGAATTTCACCTATTTCATTGATTACTACATGTAATTTAAAACCAAAAAACCAGCCGTAAGTATTCTTTCCTAACTCTGCTAATCCTTTGAAAACCTTATTTCTTGAGATTCTTTTTCGATGGCATACTGCTATTGAAGTAGAATCTATGTAGGAAATCCCGGTCATTTTTGCTTGTTCACAAAACCATTGCAAAAGTAATGCTAAATACCACAAAACTCGCGGCTTTAAGGCAATAAATCTGTGATATGAAGGCAGCTTTGAAAACTCTGATCTATAGAATAACTGAAGATAACAAAGATAAAAAGCCTTGAAGTTTTTACATGGTGATTTATGGTATAATAGGATTATGGTTAGAATTTCTGAGTGCGCTATTTCTGGTACTCTGGTTGGTTTTTTGCCGTTTGATAAGAACCTATTTGCAAAATTATCATCTACCGCACGACAAAAATCCTCGACGCAACAGTACAGTTCTGTAATATCTTTCTTCATGGGTAACCTCTTATTATTACTAAAATACTCGAGTTTACCCTGTTTCCCTCTTCTTAGTTATACTTTTATCTATTTTCTAATCCATAACTGAGGTCTCTTGGGCTCTTTTAGCCATAAATATTTAAGAAATTTACTAAACGGAAAAAAAGGCAAAAGAAGCCCCGTTGGTGACTAGTTATTTATATGTACTTCAAAATATTGGCGTTTTTTATTCTAAACGCTACGATTCAGCCGCTTTTAAATACAACTAACCTAAATTATAAACGTTAAGAAATTTACTAAGCAGAAAAAAAGGCAAAGAAAACCTAGGGTAGCTAGTATTCAAATTCTCCCTTGTTCTATTTGACGTCTTTTGATGTCTTAAACGCTTTATAAGCGCGTTTCGGCTTGTATAGGTAGAAACCCAGAAGTTTTATAAAGACATGAGGTGCACATAGTGCAAAAAATTAAGCATGATTTACGCCAAATACAAAGTTCCCTTTGTCGTTTTAATCTGCAGATTGCGAAGGTAAATAAATAGCTTCAGTTTTATGATAAGGGGGTTGGCGGAGTTTGTCAAGGAAGTTTTTCGTTTCTATGAGCCACCTGCTAACCGACAGCTAACATTAACTACCAATATCGTATCTGAAGAAGCCCCCTGGCCACTCTAAAAAATTTAATGCTGAGTACACTTTACTTTTAGCTTCTTCTACAGTGTTCCCTTTTGCTACTATATTTAGTACTCTTCCGCCATCAGAAACTAAGTTACCACTTTCATCCAATTTACTACCAGCATGAAACACCAATATACCAGGAATGTTTTCAATTTTATCTAACCCCTTAATTACTTCTCCCTTTTGGTAATCATTTGGATAACCTTTACTTGCAACAACTACACAAACTGTAGATTTGTTGTTAAGTTCCACCATTTTGACATTTAACTTTCCTTTTGCAATTGACAACATCAATTTTAACAAATCGCAATTTGAATCAAATCTAGGTAATATAGATTGCGTTTCTGGATCACCGAATCTAACGTTATACTCGAGAAGTTTTGGGCCATCTTTGCAAATCATTAAACCAGCAAAGAGTACTCCTTTATAAGGCGTACCCATGTTAACCAATGCTTGAATTGTAGGGTATATTATTTTTTGGATAATTTTTTGCTCCATGTCCTTACTTATAATTGAAGGTGATGAGTACGACCCCATACCTCCAGTATTTTGGCTTTCATTACTTTCATCAACTCTCTTATAATCTTTTGCACACCCAAGAGTTACTACTTTCAACCCATCAATAAGAGCAAAAAAACTTACTTCTTCTCCAACTAAAAACTCTTCTATGATTATTTCTTCACCTGATTCACCAAATTTTTTCTCCACTAGCATTGAATTTATTGCTGAAAAAGCTTCGCTTTCTGTATTACATATAACCACCCCTTTTCCTGCTGCAATTCCATTTGCTTTCACTACAAGTGGAAACTTTATTTTATTGCTACGTACAAAATCTTTAGCTAACCCTTCATCAACAAAACACTCGTACTTGGCAGTTGGTATACCATATCGTTTACATAGTCCTTTGGTGAAAGACTTTGATCCCTCAAGTTTTGCAGTTGCTTGACTTGGAGCAAAAACATTTATTCCCTCTGCAACTAAATCATCAGCAAGCCCATCAATTATTGGTTGTTCAGGACCAATAACAACTAACTCTATATTTTCTCTCTTGCAAAATTGTGTAACATCCACTGAATTTTGAATATTTACATCCACAAGAACTCCCAAATTTTCCATGGCCGAGCGACCAGGAGTTACATATAACTCAGTCAAGATAGGAGATTTTTTTAGAGCCCAAAGCAGGGCATGCTCACGTCCACCAGAACCTATAACCAGAACCTTCATCTTTATTTCCTCGCTTTTCTATATGTCAAAATTATTATTTGCTTATAACAGTATCATTACTCATGTATTTTTGCAACACGTTTGGTATTGCAATCGACCCGTCAGAATTTTGATAATTCTCCATTATGGCAATAATCGTTCTTCCTATAGCTAAAGCTGAGCCGTTTAAAGTGTGAATATATTTTTTCATCTTTTTATCAGTTTCTGAAGAGTATTTAGCGTTCATCCTTCTTGCTTGAAATGCACCACAATTTGAGCAACTTGATATTTCTCTATATTTCTTTTGCTCAGGTAACCATACCTCTATGTCATAAGTTCTTTGTGCAGCAAAACCCATATCACCACTACAGAGTAGCATTACTCTATACGGTAATTCTAGTTTTTTTAATATCTCTTCAACAATACTCGTCATGCGCTCAAGTTCATCGTTTGATTGGTCTTCAGTTGTAATACTCACCAATTCCACTTTACCAAATTGGTGTTGCCTTATCATGCCTCTCGTGTCTCGCCCTGCGCTGCCTGCTTCTTTACGAAAACACTCTGAATACGCAGTAAAGCGAATAGGCAGTTCTTTTTCCTCTATTATTTTATCAGCAACCAAATTTGTTAAAAACACTTCACTTGTGGGAATCAACCTCAATTCGTCGGTAGTTAAATACGAATCGTCAGAAAATTTCGGTAGCTGACCAACATTATACATAGCCTCGTTTTTCACCAAAGCCGGGTGGTACACCTCAGTATAGCCAAATTCATTAACATGCATTTCAAGCATACAATTTATTAGCGCTCGTCCAAGCTTAGCTAACTGTCCTTTTAATATCGCAAATCTTGATCCGGAAATTCTCGCCGCTTGTTCGAAGTCCATTAAACCTAACTTTTCTCCGAGTTCATAATGAGATTCTGGTACAAAATCAAATTGTCTTTTTTCTCCATATTTTCTCACCTCTAAATTAGAGTTCTCATCTGCGCCTATTGGCACATCCTGCGCAGGGATATTCGGCAAGTTAGATAAAACATTCACTAACTTATCCTTTTCTGCTTGCTCTTTTAAGCTGATTGCCTCTACCTCATTCGTGATGTTTTTTGATGATTTTATTTGCTCTTCACAGGGGCTCTTGCTCATTTTAAGCTTCTTTATTTCCTCTGTGATTTCATTGCGCTGCCTATTTAAATCTTGCAATTTAGTGGTTAATGACCTTTTCTCGTGATCAATTTCTAATACCTCTTTTGCAGTAAACTCTCTTATCCCCCTGCTTCTCATTGCCTTTTCAAATCCTTCAGGGTTTTTGCGTATATATTCTATATCATGCATATATTGTGCTATTACTAACATTATTACTGTACTCCAAAAGCTCTGAATACTCAATATTTTCTCATACTACTAAAATTATTATGGTTGGTTTTTTTGTTAGAATTTGTTAAAATTTAATTAACTTAGCGTTCATAGGATGTAGTATGTTGGGCATCACAGAAAAATATAATCAATTTAAAGAGAGCACTTACTTTGCTGGTGGGAAATTCGTTATCTACGCTACTTGTGTATGCCTAGCAGCCACATTTGCTGTTGGCTATTTGGGGTTGATAATAGGATTCCCTCTATTGACCTTTCCACTTGCTATGCTAATTTCTCATCCTGTGATTTGGATTATAATGGGAGTAGTTCTTACAGCAGCATACGAAATGGTTGTTAAACCTTTATTTTACTTAGCGAAGAACTATATTAATGGAAAAAGAGCTTCAAAGGAAGAAAAGAGTAAGAAAGCAGAGATTAAGCCACAAAAATTACAAAAACAACCTGAAGAAAATCAAGAAAGGCCAAAAACTCCAGATAGGGATAGCGGTGTTGTACCAGATGGCACGGAAAGCCCAGAGAATAGAAGTCGTAGAAATTCTGATGCTTCAGTAGATAGTGGTTTGGGTGGTAAAGAGTTTCATGAAAATTTACAAACTCTTGTGCATCAGACAAACAGAAAAAACTATACTTACTGGTTAGATGATAATGACATTACACATATTGCAAGAGTTGTATATGGGTACTCACAAAGTGAATATAGTAATAATAATGTCTATTTTCGTGCCCCTAGCTATTCTAATGGTTGGGACGAACTCACAAAAGAATTTCTTCAGAATTATAGAGGTGAATTCAAACAAAATTCTAAATTGATATTTACTTCGGTTCTTCATATTAACAACAATCATTGGGTAACTTTGGTTATTAAACCTGATGCAGGTGATAAAAAATTTAGAGCTTATTACTGTGACTCATTTGGTAATCAATTGCCAGATAATGTGCTAAATATTGTTAAAAGAGAACTGCAAAAAGAGAAATGGGTATTAGACATAAGAATTTCCCCAACTAAGCAGCAAAGTGACGGGTATAACTGTGGAATATTTGCGTTAGAAAATGCTCATAAAATTACACAAATGCTTAACGAAGACAAATCATTTGACGAAATTGACAAAAAGTTATCAGAATATAAATTTGATTTGAATGAGAAAAGAGAAGAATTTACAAGAGCGCTTATGGAAGATGAGAAATGTAAGGAAGATCTAAGAAATCGTAAGCGTCCGCCAAGGACGAAAACATCTCAGTCTTCTATTTCAAGGGAGAATGCAAGTTTGTGTTCATTACGTAATCAATGAAAAATTACCATTGACCTTATGCCCCTCCAAATAGGAAATTTGACGATTGATTCTCCGGTAATTTTAGCGCCAATGTCTGGGGTGACTGATTATCCGTTTAGAAGTATTGTGAAGAAACTTGGTGCAAGTTTGTTAGTTTCAGAGATGATTGCAAGCAGAGCTATGATTATGCAAACTCGTCAGAGTCTGCAAAAAGCAAAAGTCGATGAATTAACTGCTGTGCAGCTTGCTGGATGCGAGCCGGATGTAATGGCAGAAGCTGCAAAACTAAATGAGGATATGGGTGCAAAAATAATAGATATAAATTTCGGTTGTCCTGTTAAAAAAGTTGTAAACGGTTATGCAGGATCAGCGCTAATGCGTGATGAGAAAAAAGCCGCTGAAATAATTGAAGCTGTAGTCAAGGCAGTGAATGTGCCGGTGACGGTGAAAATGCGCACTGGATGGAACGATGAAAATCGCAATGCTCCGCGTTTAGCAAAAATTGCCGAGGATTTAGGAGCAAAAATGATTACTGTGCATGGAAGAACAAGAGCGCAGCTTTATAATGGTCAAGCAGATTGGAAATTCGTTAGAAATGTTAAAGAGCAAGTGAAAATTCCAGTTATAGTAAATGGCGACATTAAAAATTTGAGTGATATTCAAAGTGCTCTTAAAGAATCCGGAGCAGACGGAGTGATGATAGGTCGTGGTGCCTGCGGTAAACCTTGGCTGATTAATCAAGCAATGAATTTTCTGAATGGAAGCGAAACTTCTGAGCCAACAGCTTCAGAGAGATTAAACATAATACTCGAGCATTACGACAATATTCTTGAGTACTATGGAAATGACACGGGAATAAAGATGGCCCGCAAACACATAGGTTGGTACAGTTGCGGGCTTCAAGGCTCATCTGAATTTCGCGTGAGAGTAAATAACATGACAGACAGCACAAAAGTGAAAGAAAATATTATTGGCTTTTTTGGTCAAGAGAAACATTAGCTGTACTCAATTCGACTGATCATATGCCACTACGCTCTCTTCCTCACCAGAGTGTAAATGACAATTATTATCCATAAACCATTTCTCGTCATAAGTTTCAATATCAAAATATTTTTCATATTTATCTACATTATCACAGAGTGAAAGTGCTCTGACCTTATTCATAATCAAACCTGTACCAGCAGGAATTAATCTTCCTACTATAACATTTTCTTTTAATCCACTTAAAGGATCACTCTTCCCGCAGAATGCTGCTTCTGTAAGTACTTTTGTTGTCTCTTGGAAAGAGGCAGCAGAAATAAAGGAGCTAGTTTCAAGACTTGCCCTAGTAATCCCCTGCAGAATAGGAAGATAATGAGTAGGCCGTTTGCCAGAGTTACTCATAGCATCATTTTCTCTATCAACTTCCAGCTTGTCAATGCTTTCGCCAACCAAGTACATAGTGTCACCAGGATCAGTAATTTCCACTTTTTGTAGCATTTGTTTTAAGATCACCTCTAAATGCTTGTTGTCTATACGAACACCCTGCAATCTATAAACTTGCTGTATTTCAGAAATCATATAGTGCGCTAAAGCTTCTAACCCAAGCACACGTAAAATATCATGGAGATCAGGGTCA
Source organism: Wolbachia endosymbiont of Oedothorax gibbosus (assembly GCF_936270435.1). Taxonomy (NCBI): domain Bacteria; kingdom Pseudomonadati; phylum Pseudomonadota; class Alphaproteobacteria; order Rickettsiales; family Anaplasmataceae; genus Wolbachia; species Wolbachia endosymbiont of Oedothorax gibbosus. Next base: position 528,130 of record NZ_OW370567.1, on the reverse strand, counting down.
CCATCCATCAATAGATCACCTTTACGTACAAAATCACCTTCATTGACTATTACATGCTTACTTCTTGATACCAAATATTCAACTGGAGAAATTTGTTCATCTACAGGTTTAATTAATATACTGCGTTTTCCTCTACGGTCTTTTTCAGAAAACGCTACATAGCCATCTATCTCACTAACAATAGCATGCTCTTTAGGACGACGTGCTTCAAATAACTCTATAACCCTCGGTAAACCACCAGTAATATCACGAGTTTTAACTGACTCTCTTGGTGTTCTTGTAATAACATCACCTGCATGAACCTTCTGACCATCTTGTACATTGAGCACTGCACCAATTGGTATAAAATAACATGCTTCAACGCCACTTGCGAGTGTCATTACTTTACCATTATCGTCAAGCAGCACAATACGAGGACGTAAATTAGCTCCACCAGAATGCAATTTCCAGTCTTTTACTACTTTGCTTGATATTCCTGTAGATTCATCCATCACTTCAGTGATCGAAATTCCATCTTTTAAGTCCTGATAAGACACTGTACCAGTCTTCTCCGTGATAATAGGCAATGTATAAGGATCCCATTCCGCAACTTTATCGCCAATTTTTACTGACCCACTCTCATCTACATAAAGTTTAGCGCCATAAGGTATACTGTGCTTCAACTTCTCACTACCAAGGCTATCAATCAACACGACTTCACAGGAACGGCTTATCACAATTTTATTTCCGTTTCTATCTATAATTATATTACTATTGTTTAACTTTATTTTAGCATTAATAGAAGCTATAATATTCGAGGATTCAACGCCTCTAGTCATTACTCCACCTATATGGAAAGTACGCATCGTTAACTGAGTACCCGGTTCTCCAACGGATTGAGCAGCTATAACACCAACTGCTTCACCTATTGAAACAACTTTACCAGTTGCAAGGTCTCTTCCATAACATAAAGAACACACACCAGGACTTATTTCACAAGTTAAAGGCGATCTAATTTTTACAGCATCAAGACCTGCAATGCTGATTTGCTTTACTTTATCCTCATCAATTAATTCCCCTGCTTTTACTAATAATTCTTTTGTCACTGGGTTATATATATCATTTGCGGCTGTTCTACCCAGCACAACACTCTCTAGAGATGCAACTATAGTACTTCCTTCAACTGTAGCTCTCACAACAAGACCATTTTTTGTTTTACAGTCATGCTTTGTAACTATGCAATTTTGAGACACATCAACTAAACGACGAGTTAAGTATCCAGAGTTTGCAGTTTTAAGCGCAGTGTCAGCTAAACCTTTACGCGCACCGTGAGTAGAATTAAAGTACTCAAATACGTTCAATCCTTCACGGAAATTAGAAATTATAGGTGTTTCTATAATCTCACCAGAAGGTTTGGTCATGAGCCCTCGCATTCCTGCTAGCTGTTTCATCTGTGAAGTAGAGCCCCTTGCACCAGAGTTAACCATCATATACACTGAGTTGTACTTACTATTTTCATCATATATAGATATTGCTTTTAACATATCATTAGCTATCATATCCGTACACTTAGACCATTCATCTATAACCTTATTATACCTCTCACTTCTAGTTATTAGCCCATCTTGATATTGCATAGAGAATTTCTTAATTTCACCCCTCGCGTGATCAACATGTGTAGCTTTAGTTTCAGGTATAACCATATCACAACGACCAAAAGAAACACCAGAAAATGTGGCATACTCAAAGCCAAGTACCATTAATTTATCAGAAAATGCCACTGTAGCACTTTGACCACAGTTACGATATACTAAATCAACTATACCAGTTATTTCCTTGACTGTTAATATCTGATTTATTAGATCGAAGCTTAGATTCTCATGCTTAGGAAAAATCTGCCATAATATTAAACGGCCAGGAGTTGTACAAACAGTTTTATAGTGAGTTTCACCGCTGCTATTAATATACCCCATCCTATACTTTATACTAGAATGAATATGCAAAGTACCATCACTCAAAGAATGCTCAACTTCACAAAAAGCACCAAAAGATGGTAAATCATCTTCCTTAGGTTCTTGTAAAGTCAGATAATATATACCAAGTACTATATCTTTACTAGGAACTATAATCGGTCTGCCATTAGAAGGACTTAAAACGTTATTAGTAGACATCATCAACACTCTAGCTTCAAGCTGAGCTTCCAATGAAATTGGCACATGCACTGCCATTTGATCACCATCAAAATCAGCATTAAACGCCGTACAGACAAGCGGATGAAGCTGTATTGCTTTGCCTTCAATAAGGATTGGCTCAAAAGCCTGAATACCAAGTCTATGTAGCGTAGGCGCTCTATTCAACAAAACAGGATGCTCTTTTATTACCTCTTCAAGCATATCCCAAACTTCTGGTTTTTCTGCTCTTATCAACTTACTAGCAAACTTAATAGTTGGAGCCATACCATACATCTTAAGCTTTGAGTAAACAAAAGGTTTGAATAGTTCAAGAGCCATTCTTTTTGGTAATCCACACTGATTTAGTTTCAAAGTTGGACCAACAACTATTACAGAACGTCCAGAGTAGTCTACCCTTTTTCCTAAGAGGTTCTGGCGAAAACGACCCTGTTTTCCTTTTAACATATCACTAATGGACTTTTTATATCCAACAGCACCAGCTTTATTTACCAAAGTATTACGACGACTATTATCAAAAAGAGAATCAACTGCTTCTTGTAACATCCTTTTTTCATTACGAATCATAATCTCAGGAGGATTTAAGCTCAATAATTTCCTCAACCTGTTATTTCTATTAATGATAGTCCTATAATGATGATTCAGATCAGAAACTGCAGGTCGACCACTCTCAAGCGATACCAAAGGACGCAAATCAGGTGGTAAAATAGGTATAGTTGTAAGTATCATCCACTCAGGTCTATTTCCAGATTTAATGAAGTTTTCAATAATACGCAATCTCTTTATAATTTTCTTTCTTCTTATCTCAGAAGCAACAGACTCTAACTCTAGTCTTAAATTCTTTCTAATTTCATGTAAATCAAGACGCGTTAGCAACTCTCTTATAGCTTCAACACCTTGCATAGCTACAAAACTATCGATTCCATAGCTATCTTTAGCTTCATTATAAGCTTTTTCACTAATAATCTCACCTTTTTCAAAAGGCGAAACAAGAGGATCTATCACGATATAATTATCGCTATATAAAACATTCTCAATATCTCTGAGAGATATATCCAATAATGCCCCAATTCTTGAAGGAAGCGATTTCAAAAACCATATATGAGCAACAGGAGATGCAAGCTCTATATGACCCATCCTTTCTCTTCTTACTTTAGAAGATGTAACTTCTACTCCGCATTTTTCGCATATGCGACCTCTGTGTCTTCTTTTTTTGTATTTTCCACATAAACATTCATCATCATTGACAGGGCCAAAAACCTTAGGACAAAATAATCCACCTTTCTCAACTTTGAACGTACGATAATTTGCAGTTGAAACATCTTCTATCTCACCACAAGATATACGTTTAATACTTTCAGGGCTAGCAATCGATATGCTAACCTCATTAAAAGGTTGCGCAATGTTAGTGTGAGATATATCTTCAATCACTACATCATTTTGCTTTAAATCTACATTTAAACATAAAGAACGTAGTTCTTTTATCATCACATTAAAGGATTCAGGAATTCCACATTCAAAATTACTGTCACCTCTTATTATCGATTCGTAAATCTTCACTCTACCATTAATATCATCAGACTTCACAGTTAACATTTCCTGCAAAGTATAAGCAGCACCATAGGCTTGTAATGCCCAACATTCCATTTCACCAAAACGCTGACCACCAAAATGAGATTTTCCTCCAAGAGGTTGTTGAGTAACCAAACTATAAGGCCCTACTGAACGCGCATGAATTTTACCATCAACCAAGTGGTGCAACTTAAGCATGTACATGTAACCAACTGTAACCTTGCGGTCGAATTTATCACCACTGCAACCGTCATATAATACAGCTTGTCCAGAGTTATCCAAACCAGCAAGTTCAAACAATTTTGCTATTTGTTCATCTTTTGGACCTTCAAATACAGGTGCAGCAACAGGAACACCATCACGTAATTTGCGTGCAAATTCAATGAGATTATTATCACTAATATTACGAATATCATTACAGATAGATACGTTACTGCCACAGCTATAAATTTCAATAAGGAAGTTACGTAAATTGCTGTATGAACTTTTACAAGAGTTCATACAGTTCTCTACTAATGCATTCAACTCATCATTTAGTGCATTCTTATTAGGTGTATTTAAAACAGAAGCCGTTATTTCATCATCATCAATATTTTCAATTTTTTTATTATCAAGGTATGCTACTGCAAATTGTGTAAAATTATCATCGTTAAGGGACCTAATTCCCTTGCAAAAAGCACTTTTAATTTTATTGATCTCATCGAGAATATTACTTACCTTTTCCCCTAATTTTCTACAAGCCCAACCTACATGTGTTTCCAGTATTTGCCCTACATTCATTCGTGAAGGAACACCAAGAGGGTTAAGAATAATATCAACAGGAGTACCATCTTCCAAATAAGGCATATCTTCCACTGGCACAACTCGAGAAATCACACCTTTATTTCCATGTCTACCAGCCATTTTATCCCCTGGCTGCAGACTATGTTTTACAGCAATGAAAACTTTTACTGACATCGACACACCTTGAGGCAGGTCATAACCTTCATGCAATTTTTCTACTTTTCGCTTAAACTTTGCTATTGCATGTGATAATTTTTCATCAAAATCTTTTTTTAAGCTCTTAACTTGCTCAGAAATGGATTGATTTTTTAATCCTATACCCCACCATTGCTCACGTTCAATAGAATCAAATTTTTCTCGATCTTGAGAGCCAGAATTAATAAGAAGTTTCTTCAGTTCATCATAGAAATATTCACTAGTAACATTGATTATATAATCTCGCTCTTCCTCAAAGTCATTTACCTCTTTTTGTTTGATGAGCAGTGCCCTTTCATTTTCTTCAACCCCCCTGCGTGTAAAGACTTGTACATCAATTACTGTCCCTTCAACATCCGGAGATGTATATAAAGAAGAATCCGCACAATCAAATGACTTTTCACCAAAAATTGTCATTAATAACTTCGTTTCAGGAGGCAATGAAAGAGAAGGTTTAGGTGTAACTTTACCTACCAAAATATAGCCTGGACCAACTCTTGTACCAATTTTCACTATACCACTATCATCCAAGTGATATAGATTTTCTTCATTAACACCAGGTATAGCACGAGTTATTTTTTCTGATCCTAAAGGGGTATCATGTACAACACAGTCAAATTCTTCTATATGAATAGAAGTAAAGAGATCTTTTTTAACAACTTCACTAGAAATAATAATAGAGTCTTCAAAATTATAACCTTGCCAAGACATAAAAGCGACTAGCAAATTTTTACCAAGCGCCAGCTCACCACTGTTAATTGCAGGACCATCAGCTATTACATCACCCTTTTTAACATAATCACCTACGCACACTAGTGGTCTTTGATTAATACAAGTATTATGGTTAGAACGCTGAAATTTCCTTAGATGATAAATATCTACGTCCAAGTAATTAACCCTTTCTTTATCAAAAGCACGTATAACTATAGAGTTACTATCAGAACTATCAACTATGCCATCGCGTTTTGCTAGAACCACAGCACCAGAGCCAGAAGCTACAAAAGACTCCATACCAGTAGCAACCAGAGGAGCGATAGGCTTCAATAAAGGTACGGCCTGACGTTGCATATTTGAGCCCATTAATGCTCTATTAGCATCATCATTTTCTAAAAATGGAATCAAGGAAGCCGCAACTGATATCACCTGCTTAGGAGATACGTCAATGTAACTCACCTGATCACTACTTACCATAATGAAACTACCAGCATATCTACAGTATAGCATGTCATCAACAAAGCAATTATTTTCATCGAGCTTTGCGCTGGTATCAGCTATATAATATAAACCTTCATCTATGGAAGACAGATACTCAATTTGATCAGTAACAACCCTATTAACTACTTTTCTATAAGGACTTTCAATAAAACCATATTTACTAATACGCGCGTATATAGCTAAGCTATTGATTAACCCTATATTTTGCCCTTCAGGAGTCTCAATAGGGCAAATCCTTCCATAATGAGTTGGATGAACATCACGCACTTCAAATCCTGCCCGTTCTCTTGTTAAACCGCCAGGACCTAACGCAGACAACCTTCTTTTATGTGTTATTTCAGATAACGGATTAGTCTGATCCATAAATTGAGATAATTGAGAAGAGTTGAAGAAATCTCTTAAGACATTAGTTAACACTTTTGGATTAATAAAATCAGATGGAGAAACTTTATCTAAACTAGAAGTGGACATAGAATCAACTATTGCGCGTTCCAATTTCAATAACCCAGCTCTAAATTGATTTTCTATAAACTCTCCAACTGATCTTACTCTTCTATTTCCTAAATGATCAATATCATCTACAGATCCTTGACCGTCACGTAACAATACTATTTTTCTCACAACTTCGATAATATCTTCATACGTTAAAACAGTTAAATCCTCATCATAATTTAATCCAAGGTAAGAATTAAGTTTCAATCTACCAATGTTAGACAAATCATAATATTCCGGATTGAAGAAAAGATTACGGAAAAACTCCTCTACTATCTCTAAAATAGGAACTTCACCAGGACGCAAAACTCTATATATTTCATATAACGCATCCTGATAAGACATGTTTTCGTCTAAGAAAAGCGTATTTAATATATAAGGTCCAACAGATACATTATCTATGTTCAATACTGATATTTCATCCACAGACAATAACTCAAGCTTCTTTATGTCTTCCAGCTTTATAGATTCACCAGCAGATAAAATTTTCGTAGAGCTAGCACTATCCGTTAAATCTTCTGCGAGGAATAAACCACATATAGAATTAAAAGGAACCAGATACTCTTTCAATTCACTATCATATAGCTTTTTAGCTAGTCTTGAAGTAATACGAACGTTAGCTTTAAGCAGCACATTACCTTCAATATCCATTAAGTCGAAAGGCAGCCTCACTCCTTTAAATTTATCAGGAACAAAAGGCACTTTCCAACCATCTTTATGTTTTACATACTTTATTTTCTCATAAAATCTATTGAGTATATCATTATTTGATAGACCTAACGCCTTTAACAAAACTGAGATTGGCAATTTTCTTTTTCTATCAACACGAAAATACAGATGGTCTTTAACATCAAATTCAATATCAAGCCAAGAACCCCTATAAGGAATAATTCTAGCAGAATAGATCAATTTACCAGAATTGTAAGTTTTTCCCTTATCACTATCAAAAAATACACCAGGAGACCTATGCATTTGTGAGACGATAACTTTTTCCACACCATTAATGATGAAAGTGCCCTTATCAGTCATCATAGGCAACCCACAAAAGTGGACTTCCTGCTCTTCTATAGATTTTACAACGGTTGCAAGTTTAGAATGATCTCCACTCTCTTTAATCGATTTATATTCATCAAGAGAAATACCATCTTGCATAATAACAAGACGTATAGAAGCAATAACCTGAGCAGAAAAAGTTATACTACGCTTTATACATTCAGATTCATCATACTTAGGATCATCTACCCTACAACTTATAAACTCGATAGCAGCCCTGCGCAAAGGATCATTTATTGGAAAGATTGTATGAAAGATAACTTCAAGTCTTTCATTACCCTTATTCTTAGGAGTAAATGAACCATACGATTCTTTTTGAACCTTAACCAAATCCAATAAAGAATCTTTTAAATCAATCGACCTAGAATAAGAAACTCTAGGAACAAAAGCACCAGAAGCGTACATATAAGAAGAATCAACCATTAAAATACCCCAAACTAATTAAAAGAGCTATATCAATACAAAATTAATACATAAAATATTATTCAAGCTCCACTTTAGTTGCTCCTGCTTCAATAAGTTTTTGCTTTATTTTTTCTGCTTCGTCTTTAGGAACATTAGCAGTCAAATCTTTAGGTAAAGATTCAACCAACTCTTTTGCTTCTTTTAAACCCAATGTAGAATTAACTTCTCTCACAGCTTTAATGACTCCTATTTTTTTACTCGCATCAATTTCTTTAATCACAACTTTATACTCAGCTTTTTCTTGAGCAGCAGGAGCAGCAACATTACCATCAACTGGCGCCCCAGCGCCAACAGCTCCGCCAAGAAAAGAACCAGCAGGCAACCCTATTTTCTCTTCTAGAACTTTTACAAGTTCAGAAGCCTCTAATAGGTTTAAAGATAATATTTTATCAACCAAATCACTTGTTACATTACTCATAATTACTACCTTACTTAACAACAAATTTATTTTTTAGAACTATAATAATCCAACGCTCTCATAAGCCTCATAGAAGATGCATTAATAGACAACGCCAATCGAGCAGGAATATTATAAGATATTAAACGCATAATTTTAATACGGAGCTCCTCCAGAGAAGGCAACTTAGCCAACTTATCAACATCCTCTGTTGTGAGCAATTGATTTGAATGAGCCGCGCAAATCACAGACATCTTTTCTTTGTTAATATTAGCAAAATCAACTATTAACTTTGCAGCTTCTACTATGCCGCTAGAGTATATAATAGCAACAGGGCCAGAAAAACTATCTGATAAATAAGAAAACCTACCAGTTCTTTCCAAAGCCAAGCGAGCTAAAGTGTTTTTTACTACCAAAACTCCACCAGCTATAGACTTTAACCTATTCCTCAGAGTTAATGAATCACTGGCATTTATAGATTTAAAATTTACCAATATCAAGAAATCATTATTTACAAACACATTGGCTATATTTTGTATAAACTCATCCTTATTTTCACGCTTCACGGCATTACTCCCCTAAATTATATCTTCTACTTTGCTTAATTTATAAGCTTTACCCATAGTTGAATTTAAAAAAACACCCTTAAAGTAAATTCCTTTCGCAGAAATAGGTTTATTATCTTTAATTACTTTAAGAAAGGCTTTTAAATTTTCTAGCAAGTCATCAACATCAAATTTAATATTTCCTAATTTACCATGAATAACACCATTTTTATCTGTTCTAAATTTTACCTGACCAGACTTAATGGTTTTAATAGCTTCTGCAATGTTAGAAGTCACAGTACCAAATTTAGGGTTAGGCATCAGCCCTTTAGCACCCAATACTTTTGCAATAGGAGTGATTTTTGCCATAAAATCAGGAGTAGTAATGCACCAATCAACATCTAATTTTCTACCTTTTTTTATTTCTTCAACTAAATCCTCTCCTCCTGCAATATCAGCACCAGCTTTTTCAGCTTCTAATAAATGTTTATCTTGAGCGAAAACAGCTACTTTAATATTCTTCCCGATACCTTTAGGCAAAACTACTGTACCACGCACCTGCTCTTCAGATTTACGTGAATCTACGCCTAAATTGACTGCAATATCAACTGATTCATTAAATTTTGCTGAAGCAGACTCAACAATCTTCTTCAAACACTGCTTAGGATTATCATTATATGTATTCATTTACCTAACCTTCCACAACTTCTATACCCATAGATTTAGCAGTACCTAAAACCATTTTCACTGCTGAATCTTCATTATCCACTTTCATATCAACCATCTTGCACTTTGCCACTTTAATTATAGCAGACATAGGTAATTTAGCCACTAATTCTTTACCAGGATTACCAGAACCTTTACTTAATTTAGTCTCCTGCTTAAGTAAATAAGCCACAGGCGGACCGCTAACAGTAAAATCATGAGAGCGATCATCCTTTATGGAAATTCGCACTGTTACTAAATCGCCTACTTTATAATTAGCGTTAGCAGTGCTAGTAACTTTATTAAAAGCTTCACAAAACTTAGGAACAGGTATACCACGTGGACCAAGTACTGAAGCAATTTTCGGTCCTGGAATTGCTTTCCCAGCTTCCATAAGTAAGTTAATCTTAGCAACTATAACACTCATAATTAATCCTCTATTTTCTCTACTTGAGCCAGATCAAGCTCTATTATTGTCGGCTTACCTAAAATTGATACTTCCACATTAATAATTTTTTTCTCATCGTTTACCATATTTACCTTACCAGTAAAATTTTGAAAAAGACCATCATTAATTTTCACTTTTTCACCTTTTTCATAACCATAACCTAACTTCTTTGTCTCTTGAGCATTATAAAGTGCATTACACATTGAGTGAATCTCATCGTCCAAAATCACCTTTGGAATATTACCATTTTTCAAAAACCCATAAACCTTAAGAGATTTTGGTATATTATTGATAAAATTCAATACTTCATCGCATAAATTCACGTATAAAAAGACATAACCAGGAAAGCATTTCCTTCGTGTAGCAATTTTCTTAGATTTCAACTCTACTTCACTTAGCTCTTCATATGGAATAAAAACTTCCTTAAAGTAACCATTAAAACCCAATCTCATAGAATTTTCCAATATATGTTGGCGCACTTTCTCTTCACAATTGGAAGCAACTCTCAAGATATACCATTTATATCTATTAAATTCTTTACACTTTAAACTTATCTCATCATCTAAAATCATCTCAAAATTACCAGATTCGCCACTGCAAAATCCAGGCGTTTGATTCAAAATATTTTTGCTTTCATCACATAGATGCATATATACATACACTTCACATAACTCTTTTATATCAGATTTTAAATTACATACCGTTTGATAAGGAATAAACACTTCCTTAAAATAAACGGCATTACTTACCAATTCGCGTATATTTTGCTCATATCCATAATCAACTTTAATGATATACCATTTATATTCACATTCCATAAATAATTCCAAATAAAGCCTTAATTACGTAAAGAGACATAAAATCCACAAAACAGAAGAAAATCGAAAAGCATAATATAACAATCATTACAACAAATAGAGATGACAACACCTCCTGTTTCTTTACCCAAGCAATTCTTCGTATTTCTTGCTTTATATCACAGAAAAAAACACACAAACTTTTTAACATTTTCACCACAACATTAATGCAGGAGCGATAGGAATTGAACCTACAACCTCTGGTTTTGGAGACCAGCGCTCTACCAATTGAGCTACACTCCTATAACTCAAACTCTCACTCCAAAATTTCAGAAACAACACCAGAACCAACAGTTCTACCGCCTTCTCTTATCGCAAAACGCAATCCCTTATCCATTGCTATCGGTACTTGCAATTCTACTTCTACACTCACATTATCTCCTGGCATTACCATCTCCTTCCCATCTAGCAATTTTATGCTCCCAGTTACATCCGTTGTCCTTAAATAAAACTGTGGTTGGTAATTCGCAAAAAATGGTGTATGCCTTCCTCCTTCCTCTTTCTTTAATATATAAACCTCCGCCTTAAACTTTCTATGCGGCGTTATCGTCCCCGGTTTTGCTAATACTTGCCCTCTCTCCACTTCTTCTCTTTTTGTCCCTCTTAACAATATTCCTACATTGAGTCCTGCACTTCCCTTATCCAGCAACTTCTTAAACATTTCTACACCTGTGCATATCGTCTTTTGCGTCCCCTTCAGACCTATTATCTCTATCTCTTCTCCCGTCTTTATCTCTCCCTTCTCTATTCTTCCTGTTACTACTGTCCCTCGCCCAGATATCGAAAATACATCCTCGATTGGCAATAAAAATGGTAAATCCACAGGCCTTGGTGGAACCGCCACATATTCATCTAACTTTTCCATCAATTTATCTATTGATTTCTTTCCATATTCGCTGCTGTCATCCTCCAGCGCTTTCAATGCAGACCCCACTACCACAGGCACTTCATCCCCTGGAAATCCGTATTTATTCAGCAATTCCCTCACTTCCATTTCTACCAAATCTATCATATCAGCATCAGCAACATCAGCTTTATTTATATACACCACGATATATCCAACACCCACCTGCTTCGCCAGCAATATATGCTCTCTCGTTTGTGGCATTGGCCCATCAACCCCTGACACTACCAATATCGCTGCATCCATTTGCGCTGCACCTACTATCATGTTCTTTACATAGTCAGCGTGTCCAGGACAATCAACGTGTGCATAATGCCTTTTTTCCGTCTGATACTCAACATGCGCTGTTGCTATCGTTATCCCCCTCTTCCTTTCTTCTGGTGCCTTATCTATCTGATCATACGCTACAAAATTCCCATAATGCTTCGTTATCGCCGCTGTTAACGTTGTCTTCCCATGATCCACATGTCCTATTGTTCCCACATTTACATGCGGCTTTCCAAATGCTTCTACTACTGCTGTCATAATTATTACCCTTAATTATACTTTAACTTTAACTCATCAACCACATATTGTGGTACTTGTTCATAACAAGAAAAATGCATACTATACTGAGCTCTTCCCTGAGACATAGAACGCAAAACGTTGATATAACCAAACATATTTGCAAGAGGCACCGAAGCAGTAATTATTTTGCTATTATTACCTAAATCCAGCATATCAGCAACATTTCCTCTTCTACTATTTATATCACCCATAACATCACCCATATATTCTTCAGGAGTAATGATTTCAACTTTCATTATAGGTTCTAACATTTTTGGACCAGCTTTATTCGCCATTTCCTTAAAAGCACCCTTAGCAGCAAGTTCAAAAGCTAAAGGACTAGAATCAACCTCATGAAAAGCACCATCAAGAAGAGTAGCCTTAAAATCAATCAATGGGAAGCCAGAAATGATACCACCTTCTTTTATCAACTCCAAGCCATTTTCTACCCCAGGAATATACTCTTTTGGAATAGCACCACCTACAATTTTACTTTCAAATTGAAACCCAGAACCAGGCTCAAGAGGTTCAAATTTTATTTTAACCTTAGCAAACTGACCAGCACCACCTGATTGTTTTTTATGAGTGTAATCAATTTCAACAGATTTAGTGATAGTTTCACGATATGCAACCTGAGGAGCACCAACGTTAGCCTCAACGTTAAACTCGCGCTTCATTCTATCAACAATAATCTCAAGATGCAGCTCACCCATGCCTTTCAATATAGTCTGTCCACTCTCTGCATTTACTGACATTCTTAAAGAAGGATCTTCTGCAACCAATCTATTTAAAGCAATACCTAATTTTTCCTGATCTGAAGTAGTTTTAGGTTCCACAGCAATTTCAATAACAGGCTCAGGAAATTCCATACGCTCTAATAATATAGGAAAATCAGGTGAACATAAAGTGTCACCAGTAATTGTTCTCTTTAATCCAACTAAGGCAACTATATCGCCAACTTTAGCTTCGTTTATATCTTCTCTGTTATTTGCATGCATAAGCAGCATTCTGCCAATTCCTTCAGTCTCATTTTTTCCTGCATTTAATACAGCAGATTTAGATTTTAACTTACCGGAATAAATACGAATAAACGTCAAGCTACCTACAAACTTATCCGTCATCACTTTAAACGCAAGAGCAACGAATTTCTCTTTTTCTGAAGGTTTAATCTCAATTTTCTTTTCTGAATCTTTAGGATCAGTTCCAATAATTACATCAACATCAATAGGAGAAGGTAAAAAGTCAACCACACCATCTAAAAGTGGTTGTACGCCTTTATTTTTAAAAGCTGATCCACATAATACAGGAACAAATTTTCCTTTAATGGTCCCATTTCTCACGCATTTTTTCAGTAAATCCACTGGTAGATCATTAGACTCAAAGTAAGTATTTATCGCTTCATCATCCATCTCAGCTGCAGCATCTAATAAAAGATTTCGATATTCTTGAGCCTTGTCAAGCAAATCAGAAGGAATATCTTCATAAGAAAATTTAGCACCCAACGTTTCTTCTTGCCATATAATGGCTTTCATAGAAATAAGGTCAATTATACCTTTGAAATCTTTCTCACTTCCTATTGGCAACTGAATGACTAGAGGTGCTGCACCAAGCTTCGTCTTTATCATATCAACACATCGATAAAAATTTGCCCCTATTCTATCCATCTTATTAACAAAGCAGATACGAGGAACACTATATTTATCAGCTTGATGCCAAACTGTCTCAGATTGAGGCTCAACTCCAGCAACTCCATCAAATACAGCAACTGCACCATCCAAAACCCTTAAAGATCTCTCAACTTCAATAGTGAAATCAACGTGACCTGGAGTGTCTATTATATTGACCCTATGATCATTCCAAAAACATGTTGTTGCAGCAGATGTGATTGTAATACCACGCTCTTTTTCCTGCTCCATCCAATCCATAGAAGCTGCCCCATCGTGTACTTCACCAATTCTATTTTGCTTACCAGTATAAAATAAAATACGCTCTGTTGTGGTAGTCTTACCAGCATCTATGTGAGCCATTATTCCTATATTTCTGTATTTAGATATCCCAATTTCCATATCACAATTAATTAGCTAACATTAAAAACGAAGATGAGAAAATGCCTTATTAGCCTCAGCCATTTTATATTTTTCTTCGCACATCTTAAACGCACCACCGCGTTTATTATAAGCATCCAGTATTTCAGATTGCAAACAATCAACAGTGGTTTTTCCACTCTTTTTTCGAGCAGCAGAAGTTGCTTTAGCAATCCACCTTAACGCTAAAGAAACCGCTCTATCTTGTCGAACTTCAACAGGCACTTGATAAGTTGCACCACCAATGCGTCGAGAACGCACTTCTATAGAAGGAGTAACATTTTCTACCGCTGTCTCAAAAATTGATAACCCACCTTCACCTATTTTCTTTTCAGCTAAAGACAAAGCGTCATAGATAATCTTTTCTGCAGTAGATTTTTTACCACATTTCATGATTGTATTAATGAAACGCATCAGCAAAACACTGCCATAACGCGAATCAGGACTTATTTCTCTTTTTTTTGCTTTATTCCGACGAGCCATAAACTTTAACCAGATTTCTTTACACCATATTTTGAACGAGCTTTCTTTCGATTTTGCACACCACGCAGATCAAGGGCACCTCTTATTATGTGATAACGCACACCTGGCAAATCTTTAACCCGCCCACCACGTATCAAAACAACAGAGTGCTCTTGTAAATTATGACCTTCACCAGGTATATAAGCTGTCACTTCACCATACCCACTAATTTTTACTCTAGCTACTTTACGGAGTGCTGAGTTAGGCTTCCTAGGAGTTGTAGTATACACCTTAGTGCAAACACCCCTCCTTTGAGGGTTGCTTTCTCCCAAAGCTGGCACCTTTTTCTTATGGGTCAACCCTAATCTACCCTTACGTATTAATTGATTTATCGTAGGCATATGTTATAAACTCAAGCTCATTAAAATAACTAAGTTTTTAGTTATAAAATAATAAACCTCAATAGTCAATATAAAAATAAAAATTACTACTCTAATAATTAAGCTCAACTGCTTTGAAAGCCATCAGTAGACTTCTTGCATCACCCCCCAAGCCACAATTGTCATTTAGTAGAAACGAAAAAGTTACTTGACAAACTCCGCCAGCCCCCTTATCATGGCATTAAGGTTATTTCTGACTCAAAACTTGTTTTTGATCTGCGCAGGTTCAATGACAAAATTCAGTAAAAAACTTAGGGTATTTTTTGGCGGATTACATAAAATTATAGCGGCTGCATGTCTTTTAAATTTTTTCTACATTCAGCCAAATCGCGCTTAAACTAAGCGTCAGCAAATTATTACAGCACCAATTTAAAGTATTAGAGAGTCAAAACCAGCACTACGGGGCTTCTTTTGCCTTTTTTTTCGTTTGATAAATTTCTTAAATGTTGTATCCGTTCAGCAGAGTGGCAAAATAGGTAGACAAGATAAACCAAAAAGATAATCATAGGGTAAACGTGAGGTAATATGATTGATCTAGAAGAGCTCTGCAAAAATTTACAGCAAAAAATAGAAAAGTTAGAAGCAAAAATAGAAAGGCTGGAAAGAGAGAATGAAAGTTTAAAAGCAGAGAACAAGGCTTTAAAGATAGAGAACACTGAATTAAAGGAGAGGCTCGGTTTAAACTCGAAAAATTCATCTCTACCAAGCTCTAGAGAGTTGTACAAAATAAAAAAGGACAAGCCAAAGAGCGACAGAAACGTCGGTGGTCAGGTTGGTCATAAAGGAAGTTTTCGCGCCAAAATGGATGCAGATGAGGTGATAAAAGTAAAGTTGTCATCTACTTGTGAATGCGGAGGAGAGATTGCAATATGCAAGGGACCGTACATTCATCAAAAAGTTGATCTTCCGTAAATTAGGCCTTATGTAGTGGAATATCAATGGTCGTTGCCGGAGATGCGGGAAAAGAAGAAGCAGTAAGTTACCAGAAGGTGTTACATCAGATACATTTGGACCAAAAGTTAAGTCAACAATCGCGGCGCTGAGCGGATTTTACAAGAACTCGAAAAGAGAAGTAGCAAATATTATAAAAAATATTTTCAACCTGGACATCAGTGTTGGTAGCGTGTCAAATAGCGAGGCTAGAGTTGCAGAAAAATGTCAAGAAGCGTATGAGCAAATCGAGCAAGAAGTAAGTACAAGTAAGGTTCTACATATTGACGAAACCAGTCACTATAACAAAGGTAAACTCGGTTGGTGTTGGATGTTTGCTAGCAATGAAGCTAGTTTTATAAAATTCAAGAGGAATGAAGGTTTTACAAAATAGTATAGCACTTCTCATAATAATCCGAACAGATCATAGAAAGGCAGAATCAACAGCATGACGAAAAGACTTGAATAGAGGAATGTTTTTCCTGACTCTGTTTTTTATAGCAAACCAATGATGTTCAATTTTGTTAAAATCTGGAGAATACGGTGGCAGATACAAAATTTCTGCACCAATCCCTTTAGCAAGCTTAATGATCTTATCAGACTTATGAAAAGTAGCATTGTCAAGAATGACAGTTTGTCCAGGTTCCAAGGTCGGTATCAAAAATTGCTCAAACCATCCATTAAAAATATCCATATTACAGTGGCCTTCAAAGGTTAATGGAGCAACTATTTTTCTTTCACTTAAAGCTGCAATCATACTGATTCGTTGAGTTTTCTTCCCAGATTTTAGGGCATAAAACCGCTGTCCCTTCTGACAATATCCATAGGGGTAGTCTTCAGTGTTGTCAATGCCAGACTCATCTATATACACTAAGTTTTTAGGTTCTTTTGTTGCTATAATTTTCAAGAATTTAGCACGTTTTTCTTCGCTTCTTTCCTTGTACCCATAGGTCTTTTTTTGCGTGTAAATCCAATTTTTTTCAGGGCTCGGTGGATAGTTTGGATACTAACGTTGCTCCAAAGTTTAGCCATTTCCAATAGAGTCTTTCCTCCGTTTTCTCTGGCAAATTTAGCAAAGGCATCCCAGTCGGTAATTTTGTGATTGTAACCTCCATTTCCAAGTTTTTTTGATTGAAAGTCACCTGTTTCTTTTCTTCTTTGCTGCCACTCCCACAAAGTAGTTCGTCCAATTTTAAATCTTGCTGCCACTGTTTCTCTGCTTTCTCCCTCGTCTAGAGCTTCCATTGCTTTTTTCCTTAAGTCATAACTATATGCTGCTGGCATACCTACCTTCACTACTACAAATCCTTATTTTACCTTATTTGGACTATTATGAAAAGTACTATAAGTTCTGCAATCGCAATAGTTTACGACAGGTATGCAGCATACAATTACTTTGCTGATAAAAACAGGCAAATCTGTTGGATCAAGAGATTTTGAAACATAGTTGAAGTCAAAGTTCTGGTTAAGAAATGTTGCTGCTGAGTTGTTTGCACTGAAAAAAGCTCTGTTAAAAAATGAGATAGATGTTTTTAGATGTAATAGTTTAGACTTGATCTGACAGGCGTGAATTAACTGACAGAAGAATTGACAAAGTCAAAACCAAAATCAGCATCCTGTTTAATGCTATCAATATTTTTCTGATAAGCAATATGCATACTATCAAAAAAGGTTTGCATAGGATAGCAATATTTACCTGAATGCGGTCTAGATCTATTGTAAGAATGCACCCAATGGTCTACATCTAACTGAAGTTCTGCCAAAGAGGTGTAAATTTTCTTTCTAAAGATAATATTGATCTTGCATAGTTCTGTGGAACCTTTCACATATGCCATTAGTCTGTGGAGAACGAGCTTTGGTTCGAGAATGATCAATATTTTCTACCCCCAAATACAGCTGGTAAGCGTGATTTTCCGGTCTGCCACAATACTCTGTACCACGATCCGTCAAAACGCGTAGTAATGATACTTTCTGTTCATCAAAAAACGGTATTACCCTATCATTAAGAAGATCTGCACCTGTGATAGCAGTCCTTTCTGTGTAAAGCTTAGCAAAAGCAACTCTAGAATAGGTATCAACAAAGGTTTGCTGGTAAATTCTTCCAATACCTTTGATATTACCCACATAATAACTGTCTTGGCTACCCAAGTATCCTGGATGCTCTGTTTCAATTTCTCCATGGGCCTCTTTTTCTTCCTTAGCCTTCTCTAGACCTCAGTTATGGATTAGAAAATAGATAAAAGTATAACTAAGAAGAGGGAAACAGGGTAAACTCGAGTATTTTAGTAATAATAAGAGGTTACCCATGAAGAAAGATATTACAGAACTGTACTGTTGCGTCGAGGATTTTTGTCGTGCGGTAGATGATAATTTTGCAAATAGGTTCTTATCAAACGGCAAAAAACCAACCAGAGTACCAGAAATAGCGCACTCAGAAATTCTAACCATAATCCTATTATACCATAAATCACCATGTAAAAACTTCAAGGCTTTTTATCTTTGTTATCTTCAGTTATTCTATAGATCAGAGTTTTCAAAGCTGCCTTCATATCACAGATTTATTGCCTTAAAGCCGCGAGTTTTGTGGTATTTAGCATTACTTTTGCAATGGTTTTGTGAACAAGCAAAAATGACCGGGATTTCCTACATAGATTCTACTTCAATAGCAGTATGCCATCGAAAAAGAATCTCAAGAAATAAGGTTTTCAAAGGATTAGCAGAGTTAGGAAAGAATACTTACGGCTGGTTTTTTGGTTTTAAATTACATGTAGTAATCAATGAAATAGGTGAAATTCAAGGTGTTACGCTAACCAGAGGTAACGTCGATGACAGAAAACCTGTACCAACTCTAACCAAAAAACTAACTGGACTTTTGTTTGGAGATAAGGGCTATATAAAGAAAGAGCTCTTTGAGAAACTATTCGATAGAGGTCTAAAACTCGTCACTAAAGTGAAAAAAGGTATGAAAAATGCACTGATTTCGCTGAAAGAGAAGATTTTACTAGGGAAAAGATCGATTGTTGAAACGGTTTTTGGCTGCCTAAAAAACAAATTTGAACTTGAGCACACTCGGCATAGATCCACAGTAAATTTCTTGGTACATATTTTTTCTACCCTCATTTCTTATTCAATGCAATCGAAAAAGCCCTGTATTTCTCAGCTTTACTTCGTTGGTTAATCCATAACTGGGGTCTCTAGAGCTGTTATCTGCTCTTCTGTTAAAATGCTGAGCTACTTTTGCTTCTAATGCCTTTAACCTCTTTTTGAAATTTTCAAGATTGTTTCTTTGCCACACTGATCTTATTCCACTTGCAGAGATGAGAATTCCTCTCTTCGTTTGCTGCTCTTTCTTGTCCATATGCTGGAAATTCTATTGCTATTTCAATTACTGCTTTTTCTATATCCTCCGATACTCTATTTGCATATAATGGCTTGCTTTTCGCTCTTCTCCTCCTGTTTCATACAGTTCTTTGAAGCGGTAAAATGTATCCCTTGAATATCCCATTACCTTACACGCCTGTGATACATTTCCTAATTGCTTTGCAAGTTCTAGCAATCCCAACTTTGGTTTTAGTATTTTTTCTTGTGTTGCCTGACACTCCTTTAAAATTTGTTCATATTTTTATCTTACTTTGTTTGCCTGTCAGATCAAGTCTAAACTATTACAACTGATGGCTGAATAATGGGAGCTGTGTGAGTCGAGAGGGTGCGCCGTGGCACGCATTAAGAAATACTTAGCAGAGCTAAGCGGGGTTCAGAATAAATGGCCTCGAGGTGAACAACTAACTTTAACCCGAAAGGGGAGGAGGACAAGAGCATGTATGTAAAGCGAGAGTTGTCTGAAGATGTGTAAGATAACGGCTTGCAACACCTGATCAATATGGTTAAAGCTAAACTGCTTGAATTCTAATCTTCAGGGGTGGGACTTCACATCCATGGGTATCACATTTAAAACCCCATGTCTACAGTAAGCACAGATTAAACTTTCGTTTGTGCGACATTCTGGCTGTAGAACGATAAGTAGTGAACTTATTTAAGAGGATGAATGGAAAACCTAAGTTGATCTAGAACAGTTCTTAGTGACGGAACATGGGATGACCTAAGGAACGCGAGTTCTATGGTTACGGAGTCATCGTAGTAGTCGTGGAAGTAACGAACCACCGGGGAATGTGGGAGAGCCACATACAGGGCAAAGGGTGACAGATAATTGAATGTTGAAATTGGGAGGTACGCAAGATGCGGAAAGCTGAAACAATACTTAACATTATACGTGAACGCGGACAAAGAAATCTGCCGGTTAAAAACGTATATCGCCTACTTTATCAGCGTGATCTTTACCTTCAAGCGTATGGTAAACTTTGTCGTAATAAAGGTGCTATGACAGAAGGTGTAACTGCTGAAACAGTTAATGGTATGTCTTTGGAGAAAATTGATAAAATCATAGAGGATTTACGCTATGAACGATATCGATGGATACCAGTAAAACGTATCTACATTTTAAAGAAGAGCGGTAAACGAAGGCCGTTAGGATTGCCAACATGGTCAAACAAGTTACTTCAAGAAGTAATCCGATTAATATTGGAAGCCTATTATGAGTCTAAATTTAGTGAGTGTTCACATGGATTCCGGCCAAAGCGTGGATGCCATACTGCATTAAAAGCAGTAACGCAAAAAGGCAGAGGTACAAAATGGTTTATAGAAGGGGATCTCAGAGCATGTTATGACTCAATTGATCATACCATATTGTTAAAAATACTGAGTGAAAGCTTTCAAGACAACCGTTTTATCCAACTAATCAATCGACTGCTAAAAGCAGGATATATGGAAAATTGGAAGTACAATAAGAGTCACAGTGGAGTACCACAGGGCTCTATTATTGGTCCAATTCTGAGTAACATATTACTCGATCGGTTAGATAAACATGTGGAACATACATTAATACCAGCAAATAACCGAGGTAAGCGAAGAAGGACAAACCCAAAATATTTAAGGTTAACCAAGCAAGTATCGATGATGAGAAAACAAGGGAATTGGGAGCAAGTAAGGCAACTGCGCCAATTAGTGCAGAGTATGCCATCTAAGGACTCTTGTGATCAAAATTATCGACGTCTTTGGTATGTTAGGTATGCTGATGATGTTCTGGTAGGGTTTGCAGGACCAAAAAAATGAAGCTGAACAAATTAAAAATGAGATTGCTAGATTCCTCAATGAGGAGCTCAAACTTATGCTTAATGAAGATAAAACGCTTATTACACACGCATGTGATAGCAAAGCCAATTTTTTGGGTTATGAAATACACGTCTTGCATGCAGATGATAAACATGATCATCGGACACAGCGGTGTATTAACGGTAGTGTTGGCTTACGTGTACCACACCATATAAAGCAGAAAAAGTGTTCTGAATATATGCGTTGTGGAAAGCCTATACATTTACCTCAACGTACAATTGATACAGCTTACAGTATTGTTGCTCAGTATCAAACTGAATATCGAGGAATTGTACAATACTACAAAATGGCCTACAACCTTCACACACTAAGTTATCTGAAGTATGTGATGGAAGTATCATTAGTAAAGACTTTAGCATCTAAATACAAAACAACTTGCAGGAAAATTTATAGAAAATTTGGTGCGATGATTGAAAACGATGAAGGTGAAAAACGAAAAGTCATCCAAATCAGAGTAGATCGTTTACCATCAAAGATACCATTAATTACACACTTTGGTGCTGTGTCGCTAAAATGGAATAAATGGGTAAGCATAAGTGATAACCTTATACCAATATGGAATAAGCGTAGTGAAATAGAGCAAAGACTATTGGCACAAACTTGTGAATTATGTAAATCACAAGAGCAGATTGAGGTACACCATGTACGTAAACTTGCTGATCTACGAAGTAAGAGTAATGTTGAACTACCTGAATGGAAGAAAAGAATGATTGAACGACAGAGAAAAACTCTTGTTGTTTGTCATGAATGCCATAAGAAAATCCAATATGGGAAATATGATGGTGATTCCTTAAAACGTTAGATTATTGGAGAGCCACGTGATACGGAAACGGTCATGCGTGGTTCGGAGAGAGGCTGTTGGAAAAGTGCTTAATAGTAACTCGCTGGCTGCCTACTCTACTTCATGCACAGTTCTGCGACTTACTATTACCCACAAGTATAGAATTCATGAGCAAGTCTCCATCCTTCTGCTAAATCAAAGAGACGTTTCCATCCCTTCCACAAAGCTATAGGGCCTGGTTCTAAGTCATTTTTGCGAGCTAAAAACCCTCCTAACTTGCCCACCCACCTCACAATTTCTCTTATAGGTGGTGGAGTCTCAGGATAGTTTTTTGTCTTAAGCATTTTGGTATATAAAACCTTCCATTCGTCATCAGTCAGTATGACAGTGCAAGAAAGATTCGGATTTGTTCTAGCTACCAATGTGATAAAAAATATTCTCCATGCAATTATACTCATAATTGTAAGAAAGCGGATTAATCTATCTGCTGTTTGGAGCCTACATTCTTCAACTTTAAGACCGGATTTCAAAATTTTATGAAAAACCTCTATTCTCCATCTTAAGCAATACCATTGTATTTTTTCTACTGCTTCTTCAAAATTATTAATATTTATATTTGTCAACAAAACCCAGTTCATAGGCTCTTCGCCAAATGGGGGGTGTTTTTCTATAACATAGACAGCATTTAAACTTAAATTAGGAAGTTTTTGGGTTTTACGTCTAGCATTATTTTTTGATGCATTCATCACAAAGTTACTAAACTTTACTTCTAAAACTGTTGTTCTTTGAGGTTTATCATTGCGAGCAGACTTGTATTTCTCCTTGACAAGACATGCAAATCCCACAACCTTTCACCACCTTTTTCAGAATAAGTCGACTTCTTATTTACTGTTCTGTTTTGATTTCCTCTTACTACAAAAAGAGATTGATTAGTGGAAGCGACTTCAAATAAATCATAAATATCTGCTTCTCTATCGCAAACGGTAACTACCTTAACGTTCTTTAATCCAGGATGGTGAGTAGAATCTTTAAGTGCACCGTATGCTTTCTTCCTCTTCTATGGGAAGAGCAGTATTATGGCTTCTTCTTTTCAACTCCTTTAGGTCTTCAGCTAAGGAAGGTCTAGTACTAATTTTTTGATCTAATAATCCTATAGGTAGCCCTTCTGTTGTAACTGCAAACGTTGTATGCATCACTAATCCATGGGTTTTAAAATTAGTTGTTTTAGATGTTAATCTTGCTGCTATAATCCCTAATCCTTCGGTCTTTTTATGATTTTTATATGAAATATAACTCGTGTCTTGGATAGCTAAGATGGTTGAGTGTTCCTTAGCTCTTTCAACAGTTTTAATTATATGACTGTCTAATATCTTTCTTTCAGAAATGGCATCGTTTTGGAAAAATCTATAAGCTGCTTTACTTTGATGCCAATCTTCACAAGCTTGATTTATTGAACGCTCAGGTGATTCAGCAAAACTATTAACTATTTTTAAAAGCCTCTTACTTAATCTTATATCACCAAAATTAACAATTCCAAATTCACTTTCTGCCCATTCGCCAGTTGAGGTATTTATATTTCTTTCCATCATATATTCCATTTTTAGACCATAGATCTATTTATAATAGAAAGTTGCATTAGTAAAATAGCAGCTTTTTCACCATTTATAGATTTATGGGTAATAGTAAGGTTCTGCGAGAGGCTGGCGGGGAAGGTCCTCTGGTCTACTCTCCTTTGAATGATTCAGAAAACATTCCATTGACATGCTGAACAACAGATACGACACTATGTCGTTTACCGTAAAAACTCATATTTTACACAATCACAGCGAGGAAACACATTCCTCGAACGGATAATTTCATTATACTTAACATGGAAACAAAGGGGCTTTCCAAAATCTCCTATCTATTGTTTCTTAAACCACTCTGCTGAACGGATACTTGAAAAGGGTTTAGCGGAAGTTGTTTGTATAAGCTTTAAAAGAGGTACTATTCATTTGATAATTCAAAAAACTTGAAAGAATAAAGATAGCTATTGAAATTATCTTGATTTACATCAGTTATCCAAGTTTGACATTGAATACTTAGCACTTCCTCTATTAATGCCTTTCTGTAATGTTTATCCAGATGAGACATTATATCATCAAGTAGAAGAAGTGGTGCCTTATTGTAATGAATACACCTTGCTTTTACACTGGATAAAATAATAGAAAGCAGTAATAACTTTTGTTCTCCAGTGGAGCACAGATTTATTGGTACGTTTCTTTTTTGACAAAAAACCCGAAAATTATCGTTATGCACACCAAAGGTTACTCTACCAGTTAATGAGTCTTTTTCTCTGTTTTCCTTTAGACGATTCTGAAAATATTCTGCAGTATCATTCAAAGTTAGCTGGCTGCTGAACTTCAAACTTGCCCGCGGAAAAAACTCACTAGAATGGTTATCAATTATGTCTTGTAATATCTTTAAAACAGATGATCGCATATGTAAAATACTAACTGCATTAACAGCCATTATCTTTTCAAGACTAGAGAGCCAATTTTTGTCCAAGGCGTTCTCTCTCAATAGCTTATTTCGCTCACATTTAGCTTTTCTATATTGCATGTAGCAGCAAATGTAATTTTCTTCAAACAGTGAGACTATACGGTCTAAAAATTTTAATCTGTCACTTGGAGAATTAAGAAGAACATAGTCCATTTGTGGAATCAGCCATATTACGTTGGATATTCTATATAAAGGTAAATAACTTGATTGCGTTTTTCCATCAATTTGTACTAGTTTCTTATCAAAACTCTTTGCGATACCAATTGAATTAAAATCCGTTCCATTAAAAAAATCATAGTGCACTGCCCAATCTTCATTACTGAATCTATTTTGTATCTCACTGGTTTTTGCTTTTTTCATTCCATTGGTTTTAGCAAGCAGGGAGATTGCTTCAAGTATATTAGTTTTACCAATACCATTCTTGCCAGTTATTACAACTGAGCTATCATCTGAATCCAGTTCAAAGTTTGAGTGGCTACGAAAATTATGTAATTTTAGCTTTTTTATGTAGCAATGGGTAGCCATTAACCTATTCTTTAGTTTATATTCTCTTTACTTCTTCCAGAACCTCATCAACATGTCCACTAACTTTTACATTTTTCCAGATCTTCACTACTTTACCTTTTTTATCTATTAAAAAAGTAGTGCGTTCTATTCCCATATACTTTTTGCCAAACATACTTTTCTCTACCCAAACACCATATTTTCCCAACATTTCAGCATTCTCATCAGAAACTAAAGAAAACGGCAGAGAATATTTTGCTTTGAAGTTAGCATGGCGCTTAACACTATCTTTTGATACACCAATTATCACTGTGTCAAGGGAAGAAAAATCATCTATTTTATCTCTAAAACCTTTTGCCTCCATCCTGCAACCCGGAGTGTCGTCTTTAGGATAAAAATAAAGAACTATATTTTTTTTATCAAAGAATTCACTCAATGATAAATTTTCACCAGAATCTGTTGGTAAGCTAAAATCAGGTGCATTATTTCCTACTGCTAATTCCATACCTTGCTCCATTAATAACATTTTTATGGTATTATAGTAGTATGGTGCATTATTTCCTACTGCTAATTCCATACCTCGCTCCACTAATACCACTTCTGTGGTATTATAGTAGTATGGTACATTATTTCCTACTACTAACTCCATACCTTACTCTAACTATAATATACTTCTATCTATAGTAGTATATTATAGTTAGAGTATCAAATTTTATATATAGCTAACACAGATAAGATTCTCGATGAAGGGCTTATTGATAAATTTCTGCTTACCTTCTCGGCTTGCTACTTTTGATAAAGTGTGGTTTTCAAGACCATATCAAATAGATCCTATTAAAAATCAATCAAATCTTCACATGTTTGCTCTTCATAAAAGAAGTTTAACGTTATCGTAGTACCAAGTTTTGCTTCACTTTTAATGTCGAAAGTTCCACCCATTAACTCTACTAATTTCTTGCTTAGCGGTAATCCGATGCCCGTACCTTCATTTCTATACCCCGAATCTGCTTGGCCAAAAACAGACATAACTTTATATATGTCCTGCTGCATTATTCCTATTCCATTGTCATGAAACTCAATAGTTAATAAGTTTTTTTCTATATTTTCTTTTATCACCATTCTTATTAAACCATCTTTGGGAGTAAACTTGATTGAGTTTGATAATAAATTTATTATAACTTGTTTCATTCTCTTAGGATCTGCAATGACCAATAATTGTTTATTAGTCATCTCTTTTTTTAAATTAATCCCGGCTTCTTTTAATTTAGGTAATAGCATATTTACGCATGAATCTATTATTTTGTTCAGGTTAAACTTCACTTTTTCTACTGTTAAACTGCTTGATTCAGCTTTAGAAAAATCGAGCACATCGTTAATTAAGGTAAGTAAGTGTGTCCCTGCATTATATATATCGTCTGCATACTCCTTGTATTGAGAGTTGTCCATTGAACCTAAAGTTTCATTTTTGATCAACTCCGCAAATCCAATAATAGCATTAAGAGGTGTGCGTAATTCATGTGTAACGCTTGCAAAAAATTTTAGCTTATTTGCATTTTCTTGCTCTAATGCCTCTTTTATCTGCTGTAATTCAATGTTAGTTTTATGTTGCTTGGCTAGCATTTGGGTATTAGAAAAGTGCAAATAGAACATTATTAATGTTAAAATTATTAATAATAAGCCCAAAAATGTTAAAAACAGGCCATATGCTATAACATAAGAATTATTGTAGTTTCGAAGAATCTTCAAAAAAAATGACGGTTTAGCGCTATTTTCATGAAATACAGGGAAAATAGAAGTTAACGTATTTGCTGTAGTATAAAATATTTCTTGGTTATTTAGTAGTTTGTCAATTTCATCATTTGTAAGTAACTGTTCATAATCATGATCTTGAGTGTTAAAGTTACTGAATATCATTCTGCCGTTTTGATCATACAGCATTAAGCTGAAATCCTTTACTTCGCTAACTGATTGTAATAATTCAGCACGCAGTTTTACCAATTGGTTTATATAATCAAAACTTTTGTATTTAATGTGATGCTTTTCTATTAGTAAATAATGGTATTTTTTTATTATGCCATTTTCCAGTATACTTTTTAAGTTTACACTTGAATCACGGTAAGAAGAAAGGAAATTACTCCTTAGTAAATAATTACAATATATCACACTGAATAAAATCATAAAGATTGATGAGAGTAATACAATAACTTTTGTGTATTTGTTTTTCTCCAGTGCAGAAAACATTAGCTTATACATATCCTTCTTATTGTGAAACAACGGTTTTTATGTTATTAATAATAAAATTTAGCATATAATATTTTATGACAATTTCTCCTATTTTGCCAGTTTATTCTCCTGTTAACATAAATTTTTCTTATGGTAAAGGTATTTACTTGTATGATATTGACGGTAAGCGCTACATAGATTTTCACTCTGGAATAGCTGTTAGTAGCTTAGGTCACGCCAATTCGCGATTAATTAGTGCTCTAAAATTGCAAGGAGAAAAACTATGGCATATATCAAATACCTATAATATACCTGCTGCCAATAATTTTGCAGAGAAATTAATAAACAACAGTTTCGCTGACACTATATTTTTCTCAAATTCTGGATCAGAGGCAGTAGAATGTGGGCTTAAGATTGCTAGGATCTATCAAAACGGAAAAGGCAATAAAACCCGTCACAGAATTTTAACATTCCATGGTGCATTTCATGGAAGAACCTTCCTAACTTGTGCTGCAAACGATAAACAGAAATTTTCTGAATTACTGAGTCCCTGTATTGATTGGTGTGATAATATCGAGCCCAATATTGAGAGTGTAAAGAAAGCAATTTCAAGTGGTATAGGCGTTATATTAATAGAACCAATACAAGGGCAAGGTGGCATCAAAGCAATGGATGAAGCCTTTATGAAAGAACTAAGAAAGCTGTGTGATGAAAATGACATATTGTTATTTTTTGATTGCATACAATGCGGTGCTGGTAGAACAGGAAAATTATTCGCATACGAACATATAGGAGTGGAACCTGATATATGTGCTCTTGCAAAGGGAATAGGTGGCGGGTTTCCGCTAGGGGCTTGTCTTGCGACTGAAAGGGCTGCTAAGTATATGGCGGTCGGTATGCACGGTTCCACTTTTGGTGGCAATCCGCTTGCAACTTCAATAGGCAATGTTGTGCTTGAAGAATTGCTAAGTCCTGGCTTTTTGAAAAATGTTGAAATTAGAGGTAAGTATTTAAAACATAAATTAGAAGACCTGGCAAGTAAGTTTTCAATGATAGAAGAAGTAAGAGGAAAGGGGTTAATGCTTGGAATAAAAGTGAAAGCAGACAATCAAAAGTTTGCAGAAGAATTAAGTTACCGCGGCTTGCTGACTGTTGGGGTAACATCAGATAACGTTGTGAGAATTCTACCTCCACTAATTATCACTGAAAAAGAGATTGATGAAGGAATTGAGATTCTTAGACAATACTTATCTGAGAAATCTTCTAGTTCAAGACTAAACCTTCCTGCTCACTAGTTGTTGGCTGTACTAAAACTGCGGACAAATCAGTAGCTACAATTTTATCAGCTACTTCATTCATGCATTTTACCTTATCCTGCTCCCTTATCAGTGTAAGCTCATTTATATCACTTAGTGAGTCAAACTTTGTTGCATCCTCAAATATAAATGATTGTAAGATGCTTGTCGGAGTATAGAAAAAAGCGTTACTAACAAGCGACAATGTTATGTCTAATAAATCCTGTACTAAACCGTTTCTAAAAACGCATTTTGACAATTCCCCTAACAGGATTGGTATTCCAAAAAGAAAAAATGTCCCTTTCACTAAATAGGTCGTTACTCCACATAATAATGCACCACACAAAAGTACTAGTGGTCCAAATGCTATGAAACCGCAAAGTGATGGCAATAGCATAGTATGGCCTAATGATATTTCATATATAAGCTTCGCTGAAACTATAAGTCCGATGAATAGCATAGCTGTACCCAAGCCCATCCTTTGTCTAGAACGTTCTGTCAAGTTGTTGCAATACAATTCAGAAAAGTTATTGTTAACTTTTACTTCAAAAATATTATGGTTAGTTTTTAATTTAGGTCTTAAACCAAAATTTTCTCTAGGCTTTTCTCTCGACACATTGTCCTGCTCTGAAATTACTTCATGACGCCATTTATGGCAACTTACAATTTCATCAATTACCATACTAATTTGATCATTGATCTTATATAAATTGCTCGTTTCATATGAGTCTCTTTGATAATACTTTTCTCTAAAGTCCGCGCAGTTTAAATTCTTTAAATCGTACAAAAAGTCTTTAATTTCTTGTGCCATTTTATCAGCATCATCTCTGCAACCTACTGCTTTCAAAATTGTTGCTAAATGTTTATTTTCAATGCGAGAAATCGTTTTATCTAATGCATATATATATTGTTTAGATTGAAAGTATGAGATGATTTTTTCTTTACACCTATCTCTATTGTTTTTGTACAAACTATTTTGTGTAAAACTATCATCATTTTCTCCGGCAATTTTTAATACATGGCTTAACATATTTTGAGCCTTCACACTACTTTCAAAGTAGCAGTTTCTGATTATGTGCACATATGCCTTTGCATTATCATCTTCAGACTTACCTACATTATACGCTTTGGCTAAAAAGACTAAATAGTCAAATCCTGCCCATAGATAATACATGGACTTTACAATAGCACTTCCCACAGAAAATAGAACTGAGCGTGTGTAAGATAATTTACCGTTGTTTTTAATTCTGTCTTCATATGAACAAAGATATTTTTCTGCGCTTTTTAAAATCTTACGTAAATCTTCTTCTGTCTTTCCTACGTCAAAATCATTTATATCATGTACTTTTTCATACACCTCTTTCATCGAATCATCTGAAAATTTTTTCAAAGCTGCGTCATCGATATTTCCTAGTGCATCCATGTTTTCGCTAATATAGATCTCTATTTTTTCTCCAAGCTCTATTCCCATTCTATTTTTTACCAGCTTATTGTATCTATCAGTAGCTGGAAACAAAATTTTCCGACAAAAACCCCGTGGTTCGTTCTTTAAATTTGCTAAAACCTTGTCCACAAATAGCTCAATTTTTTCACCTCCAGCAGCAAAAAACCAAGGTTGCCTGTTAGGATTGCGTTCTCTATTTCTTCCCAAATTCTGCAAAGCTTCTGCTGGATTGTTGAACTGACTAGTTGAATCTGTAAATATTGATGCAACGTGATTATACTCGCTATCAAACCCACGACCTTTTGACTCGTCTATAATTGTTATCAACGCATATTTAGCCAATGTACTTAAATCACCTTGGTTATAATTACAATAGTCAACTTCATATTCACCTTCGTCATTACGTGTTATTTTAAAAAAAGGTTTATCTTGTCCAATACCAAGATCATTTTTTCCAAGTCCTGCAAAAATACATTTGTTTGTTTTACAGAAATCGCTGAGGCCATGTAGTACACCTTCTTCCTTTTCTACAAGATCATGCAGCTCTTTACTTAAGTGCCAATTGTCTACTATTAATCTACTTTGATCATTGTTGCTTGTCAGTGCACTAATAACTGTATTTACCTGTGGTAAAAGCTTATCCATAGCGAATTGCTCACTAAAACCTTTTTCCTTTAAGAAATCTATAATGTTGTCATCATTAGCAGTACTAACCTTATCTTTAACACCTTCTATTAATCCACCTAAATCTTCTCTTCTTTGTTTATCCAAAGCGGTGTTATCGCATCTCATTAAATACGAAAGTGTAAGATCGATCATTGAATGCATTACTCTGTATTCTAGATACTTAGCAGTATCGCTAAAATCTACCTTGTCTTTCAATTCAGATATCTGTTCTTCCGTTAGACCGGGGTGTTGCTTTTTAACACAGTTTATAAAGTTTGATTGACGTAATTTGAGTCTGTAATCTTGGTACGACATTCCTTCAGGCTGAAATTTATTATAAACTTCATAACGCGTACCATCTTCATATACCAAATTATTCTCACCTTGCAATGCAAAGCTAAGGTTAATTATGCTATTCACATCATCAACTAGAATAAGAGCATTTTCCCCAACCGGACTTTGTATGTTCCATCTTACAGAAGTTAATAAATCATCGGTATCGACAAGTTTATTGTAATTAAAAACTTCTTCACTCTCTTCAACGTATTCATGAGCTGGACTGGATTTTTCCCTAGTAGATAAGCTGCGCACATTGGCAAGAAGTCTATTAAGTAGCGTTTTTGGTTCTACCCCTGTTATTTTGGTTAACACCCACCAAATTGGCAGCATTACTATAGAGAGTATAACGAAAGAAATTGTATAGTATAGATTATTAATTAAAGCGGAATATAACCAATAATCTGAAGTTAGACCAATTATTGCAGCAACATTACTATTTATAATAGGGAATAATGTAATTAAAGGTATTATGGTAGCAGCAACATTCACCACGAGTGCTCGATTGAATTTTTCTCTTTCATTAGTTTTTGCAATAACACTTACTGTTTTGATAGTGTTTGAAATGCAGCGTCTACTTGATCTAGTAGGGCTAATAACTTTTCCACATCTATTTAGGATCCTTTTCTTTGGTGTTGCAGTTAGGTAAGTCGTAGGATATTTCGCATCAAGTTTGCACATATTTTCAAAGGCCTGCTGCTTGTTAATGCTATCTGCTTCATCAACACTAACCCACAATTTAGGCTTTTCACCGTTTTGCTCTTCAAATTTTCGATCATTCTCTTGCTGTAAAAGCAGATCATGTGTTACTATAATTGTTGTAGGATTAGTGACTTTCAGCGCATCTTTAATTTCTTGCACAGTTTTAGGTGTTTCAATCTTTACAGTAAATGCACCATCTATCATTCCCTTAGCTTGTTCAACTAACTTGCCATTTGGCACTGCAACTAAATGGTGATATCCTGCTTGAGCTAGCACATGACTCCACAATCCAATATCATAAGTCTTGCCAAACCCAGTTTCTGCATCAATCATAGTATTACAGCTAGTGATGGAAGAACTTTCTAGATGCTTTAGCATCTCTTCAACAACAGGTTTACGACTTTTTACTCTTATATGTTCTTTGCCATCGGAGAGAATTATATGTTCACCTTGTAGCTTATTATCAACTTCCTTTAAGTGAGGGATAAGCTCTTTTGCTTGATTAATAATACATTGATTCATGTTTTCGCACTATTAATGCATTTCATAATACATTATATTAATAGAATTACAACAAATATTTTTAGGTATTTTATGCCTTATAGACAAAAAAGTCAGCATTAGTTATCATCTTAATATGAACGACAATCTGGTATGCCTCGGAATTATTACCTCTCCCCACGGAATTAAGGGGGCTGTTAAAGTAAAAACCTTTACTGAAAAGCCCGAAAATATCTCCTTATATGGTGAGCTAATAAATGGTGATGAGAATTATAAAATAGACTCAGTATCTGTCATAGGTGATAATTTAGTAATAGCTACAATAAGCGGAGTAAATTCCCGTAATGAAGCAGAGCTTTTAAGGAATAAGAAGCTATATATAGAAAGAAGCAAGTTACCAGAGCTAAATGATGAGGATGAATTTTATCAAAGTGACCTTGTAGATATGGAAGTAAGGCTGGAAAGTAATGAACTATATGGCCATGTAAAATCTGTGTATAATTTTGGCTCAGGGGATATATTAGAAATTTTAGTTATCAGCACAAAAAAACGCATTATGCTATCTTTCACTAAAGAGATATTTCCACGTATAAATATAAAGGGGAGGTATATAGTATTAAATATGCCAGAATTTATTGACTAATAAAGACTTTGATATTTATATAAAGCTACTTATAATTGTAAGATCAAACTGAAAATGTAATTATGGCAGAAAGAGCTAACGATATCAGACCAGGTCAGGTGTTGGAACATAACGGCGGATTATTTTTGGTTGTAGGTATTATGCATACTCAACCTGGTAAAGGTGGTGCATACATACAAGCCGAAATGAAAAACATCAAAACCGGAGCAAAACACTATGAAAGATTTCGTTCTGATGCAACAATCAGAAGGGCAATTTTAGATGAAGAGGAGTATGTTTACCTTTTCACTGAAGGAAACATTGTAAATCTTATGCATCCAAGTAATTACGAGCAAATCACTATAAATTTGGACCTGCTGGGAGAAAAAAAGATTTATTTACAGGATAGCATGAAAATTAAAGTTATAGCTTATCAAGATAAAATAATTTCTGCGCATGTGCCTGATTATGTTACACTTGCTGTGAGAGAAACAGAGTCTGTTATTAAAGGACAAACTGCTACTGCTTCTTATAAGCCTGCAATTTTGGAAAACGGAATGCGCGTTAATGTTCCCCAATTTATCAAAGAAGAAGATAAAATTGTAGTATATACTCCCGATGACAGTTATTATGAAAGGGTGAAAGAATAAAAGGAAAGGATGTCCATTTCATCGCCGCGAATTAATGTGATGCTTGATTCTGTACGTAATGCTTCCAGGCAGCTTATGCGCGATTTTAATGAATTGCAAATTTCTAATGTTAAATCAGCGGACTTTATCAATAAAACTTATTCAAAATCCAAGCAAACCATATACGATTGCTTGCACGATTACAAACAAGACTATGGGTTTATTTTCGAGGACGATACTGATCAAGAAATAAAAGACAACGGTTACACTTGGTTCATTACACCTATAGAGAGCAGAGGAAATTTTTCTAGTTGCATGGTTTATTTTGCAATATCAGTCTGTCTCATTCATAAAAATAAAGTTGTGGCAGCTGTAATTGATGCTCCGGCTCTTAGAGAAACTTTTTGGGCAGAAGAAAAAAAAGGGGCTTTTCTTGAAGATTTTAGATCTCGTCATATAAAAATGCGGGTGAAAAACCGTGAAGGGGGTCTAATAGATGTAAGTGGTAATTTGTTAAATAAATTGCTGCCTGGCAATAGTAGTGTACGCTCCATCGGTTCAACAATTTTAGGCTTTGCATACCTTGCAGCAGGAAGGCACAGAGGAATAGTTTATTCTGGAGTTAACAAATATAAAGCCTTGCTCGGTAGACTTTTTCTGCAAGAAAGCGGTGGAAGGCTAACGGAGGATAACGGATTGATTATTGCTGGCGATATTATAAACTAAAATAAATGTAATAGTTTAGACTTGATCTGACAGATTTTTCTGTCCTGTGCTACACACTACTTGCAAAAATACGCTACACTTTTTGCTGAATTTTGTTGTTTAATGGAAAAGCCTGCAGACGGAGATAAATTTTGAGCTCTCTAAATACCTCTACCATTATTATAATAATGGTTTTGAGTATGCGGAAGTAATTTTTTTCGCTAGAATAAAAAAATCCTTTTCTTGTAGACCTAAATCATAACATTTATATGATTTTCCGTAATAGTTGAAAAAATTAGTAGAAAGTTGTTGTAAATTTATGTATTTTGGGGCTGTAATAGTCAAGGGTATATGACGTATGGACGATTTCATCAGAGTTAAGGGTGCAAGAGAACATAATCTGCAGGGTATAGATGTCAATATACCAAAAAATAAGCTAGTTGTTATAACTGGGCTTAGTGGTTCTGGTAAATCTAGTCTCGCATTTGATACGATTTATGCAGAAGGCCAACGCCGATACGTTGAAAGCCTATCAGCTTACGCGCGTCAATTTCTCAACATTCAGGATAAACCAGATGTTGAGTCGATTACAGGTCTTTCCCCTGCAATATCTATCAACCAGAAATCGATCTCAAAAAATCCAAGGTCAACAGTTGGAACTGTTACCGAAATTTACGATTACTTGCGCTTAGTATATGCACGAATAGGGGTTCCTTATTCACCTGCAACTGGATTACCGATAACAAAGCAAACTGTATCTCAAATTGTAGATACTATAATTGCGTTACCTTTAGAAACTAAAATATATATACTTGCCCCTGTTGTGCGTGGTAGAAAGGGAGAACATCTCAAAGAGATATTGGAAATTAAAAGACAAGGTTACATAAGGTTCAAAATAGATGGTGAAGTGTACAATGTAGATAACTTGCCTAAACTCGATAAGAACAAGAAACACGACATTTTTGTGGTTGCAGATAGAATATCAACATTGGGCGATATAGGAAATCGACTGCCAAGTAGTATAGAATCCGCACTAAAACTTGGTAATGGTCTAATGTATGTAGAAGTAGTAAACCTACCTGACAACCATAATTCTGAGTATAAAAATGGTCAAATTCTGACTTTTTCAGAGAATTTTGCATGCCCCGAGTCTGGTTTCACTCTTGAGGAAATAGAACCAAGATTATTTTCTTTTAACAGCCCTTACGGTGCATGTGGTGCGTGTAATGGGCTTGGTAAAAAGCTGGCTGTTGATGTAAAGCTGATAGTGCCAGATGAAACACTTTCAATATCTGAAGGTGCTTTAAAGCCAGTAGGACAGACAGCACGCCAAACGCACACAAGTTATGGATTTCTAAAAAATGCAATTCTATCACTGGCTGAAAATTACAAATTTAGCCTTGATATTCCGTGGAAGAACATAGGTCAAGAAGTAAAAGATATGATACTCTTTGGCTCTAATAAATTTCAAGGTTTGACCAGTATCTTGGAGAACCAGATGGATTATGATGAAACGCTTGTTGAGCGATACTGCTCTGTCACTCACTGCAGAGAATGCACTGGCTATAGATTGAGAAAAGAAGCACTTACAGTGAAAATTGATAGCAGACATATAGGTGAAATATCTAGGCTCAGCATCGATGAATCCCTTAAGTGGTTTGAAAATTTGCCAGACAAGCTCACAGAACAACAGAAGCAAATCTCAAGTAAAATATTAAATGAAATAATCAAGAGGCTAGCATTTTTAAAGAATGTAGGGTTGAATTACCTAACGCTCGATCGAGAATCTAGCACTCTCTCTGGCGGTGAGAGTCAGAGGATCAGACTTGCTTCGCAAATTGGCTCTGGTTTAACAGGAGTGCTGTATGTGCTTGATGAACCCTCGATAGGCCTTCATCAATGCGATAATGATCGGTTAATTGCTACACTGAAAGACTTGAGAGACATGGGTAACACTGTAATCGTTGTTGAGCATGATGAAGATACAATAATGGCTGCTGATTATGCGATTGATATTGGTCCTGGAGCTGGCGTAAATGGTGGAAAAGTTGTTGCAGAAGGAACACCAGACCAGGTGCAAAGAAATTCAGGGAGCATAACAGGACAATATTTGAGTGGAGAGAAAAAAATTTTAATTCCAAGGAGAAGAAAGCAAGCAACTCAGTTCATAAAAGTAATAAATGCATGTGAAAATAACTTAAAAAATGTAAACGTTAAATTTCCTATAGGGAATCTTATTTGTGTTACTGGAATATCAGGAGGGGGGAAATCAAGTTTAGTCATAGAAACGTTATATAAATATTCAGCACATAAGATACATCATTCGTCTGCACGGTATGGTCGGTGTGATAGAATAGAAGGCCTTGAATATATAGATAAAGTTATAGAAGTTGATCAGTCGCCAATTGGTAGAACCCCTGCGTCAAATCCAGCAACATATGTCGGTATGTTTACTCATATAAGAAATTGGTTTGCAGGTCTTTCGGAGTCAAAAGCAAGGGGATATAATATAGGTCGGTTTTCATTTAATACCAGAGGGGGAAGGTGTGAGGCTTGTAAAGGCGATGGGCACTTAAAGATAGAGATGCATTTTCTACCAGATGTTTATGTGAAGTGTGAGCAGTGTAAAGGGCGAAGGTATAATCGTGAAACATTGGAAGTTACTTATAAAGGAAAATCAATCTCTGATGTGCTTGATATGACGATAGATCAGGCTTGTGATTTTTTTGAAAACCTTCCAATGGTAAAAGAAAAGTTGGTTTCTTTGCAGGAAGTGGGGCTTGGCTATATAAAACTCGGACAGTCGTCAACAACGTTGTCTGGGGGTGAAGCACAACGAATAAAGCTGTCCAAAGAGCTATCAAAACGATTTACCGGAAGAACATTGTATATTCTTGATGAGCCAACAACTGGATTACACTTTGAAGATATAAATAACTTACTAAAAATACTCCATAGATTAGTCGATCTGGGAAACACTGTTATAGTTATTGAGCACAATTTGCACGTTATAAAAACTGCAGATTATATAATAGACATCGGACCAGAAGGCGGAATAAAAGGCGGAGAAGTGATTGCTACTGGAACTCCAGAAGAAGTGGCAAAAATTCCAGAGAGTGTTACAGGCAGGTATCTTAAAACGTATTTATTATAAACTATTTCTTAATTATATTAGGCTAGGTTGCATATTTATGATTTGGAGATAAGAATGTCAGTATATCTATACTTTAGAAGGTACGTTGAATATGGAGTTGTACCTGCTAAGAGAGCAGAAGATTGCACACTAGTTCCAGAAAATAGTTTCTATAAGTCTGTACATTATGTTGATAATATATTAGGCCCTGTGAAAGATGTAATTTGTGGAGTTGAGAGTAAAGGCGATTATAATGATCAATATATAAAAAATTGTGAGTATGTAGGTTACAGAGCAGAGGAAGTGTTTCCACTTTGTGAACGGGGTGCTTTTCTAGCAGCTAGCATAATATTGCAACCTTTATTTTTGATGGTGGCATATTTGTCATACTTTCCAGCCAAGTTATTGTCAAAAATAACAGGGGACTATTATTTAAAAGCAAGTACAAAGTCGTTAGTTGATTATTCAAACATGTTTTTAGAAATGGGACAAGATTGTGCTGATACAGTATCTAGAGTATTTAACAAGATTGTAAGTTATGCTTGCGCTGCTATCATTTGGGCTGCTGCGTCAATGATAACGCCACTTGTGTGGGCTTGCAACAAAGTGCAAAGTAAGTTAAGTGAAATACAGGAGCCAGAAAAATATCATCGTTTATCTCATTGGAGTGATTCGGAGACTACTTTAGTCAATGGTATACCGCAAACTGAGTTATAAGTTCTGCTTTTTCAGCAGTTTGAATTATATTGAGATGAAATAAAAAGTGAAAGCACAAGTTACTTTAGCTATACTATATAAATTTTATAATATATTTAATGAGTTGTGAACCTTCTCTTACTAAAAAAAGCTACAAATCTCATATTTCCAAGCGTATGCGTAAGTTGCGAATGTATCATCGATGAAAATCTTAATCTGTGTAGTGAATGCAACAAAAAAATCAATTTTCTAACTAAGCATTACTGCAATGTTTGTGGCGTAGTAATCTCAGACAATATTCATACGTGTGGTAAGTGCATCATCAATCCTCCACCGTTTAAAGTATTAAGATCAGTTTTTGCTTATGATCAACATAGTAAAAACATGATTATAAATTTCAAATTTTTTGATAATTTGAATTACGTAAAAATCTATGCAAAGTGGATACACCAAGCTAATCAGGATACGTTTCAGAACGCAGAGGTCATAATTCCTATACCGTTACATAAAATGCGCTTATTCAAGCGTAAATATAATCAAGCAGCATTGCTTGCAAAAGAATTGAGTAAGTTATCCAATTTATTTTATACACCATTTGCAATAAAACGTCTTCGCCATACTGCGCCTCAAGCTGGTCTTTCACTTAAACAGCGTGAAAAAAATTTAAAGAAGGCTTTTAAAATAAGCAACAAAGAAATTATCGAAAATAAAATCGTGATATTAGTTGATGATGTGGTAACAACTGGAGCAACTGTAAGATCTTGCTCTCAAGAAATTTTAAACTCCGGTGCAAGAGAAGTGAGAGTGCTATCACTTGCAAGAACGGTGAATGATTGTGAAACTATTACGTAAAAATCTTGACTTGTTTTTGTTTTATCTATAAAATAATTTATAGTAAATAGTTGTTGGGGAGCGTATGAGTATAAAAGAGCAAGAAATTGATGCTATATTCCAAGAAATAGAGCAAGAATCAAAAGAAAGTGACATAATTGAAGAAATTAAGTAAAAGCTGCTCGCATGTAACCAAGATACATACAATCAGTGGAAAAGACTTGATTTTCACATAGATCATTTATTTGAAATACGGCGAGAGATTACCCATGCTTCTAGGTATTATACTACTGCGTTAAACATTGCTGCTCATAAAGGCTTAGTAAAAACAGTAAGACGTCTACTGGAGAAAGGTGCAGAGGTTAGTACATGCGATGGTGGTGGACACACTGCTCTGCATTGTGCCGCTAGCAGCGGTAATACGGAAATAATAGAATTACTACTGGAGCAAGGAGCACATATTCACTCATGTTCTAAACTTGGCTCAACACCGCTGCATTTTGCTGCTACTAATAATCATATAAATGCAGTGAGGTGCCTGTTAAATAAAGGAGCTAGTCCTTTAGCACTAGATAATAATAATTCCATTCCCAGTATGTTTGCTACAGACAAAGAGGTGATTGCTGTCTTGGAGAAAGCAGAAGAAGAGAAGCATAAGGAAAATGCTGCTGCTTTAAAGAAAGCAGAAGAAGAAAAACATAAGAGAGAAATGGAATGTAAGAAAAAAAGGCAAGCAAAAATGATTGCTGTAGGTGGTATTGCAACTGCATTGATAGTGGCGGGTATTGGATACATTGTTGAATTACCTATACTAGTAACTATTGGTATATCTGTATCCATTGCATTAGTATCTGTTTGCATTGCGTACGTAATGTCAAAACCTAACACTAAAATGGAAGGAACAGAGAGCTCTGTACAGGAAATTGGTCAGAGTATATAGGTCAAGATAAAACTTTACTTTTAATAACCTCAACATCACTAAATTCAAAAGTTTGATTCCCTATGATTTGAAATCTTTCGTGCCCCTTTCCTGCAACTAGCAGAATCATACCCTCGTTATAGGCAATATCTACTCCTTTCTCTATAGCTTCTCTTCTATCTTCTATCTCTAGCGCATCAGGGCAATGTAGTAAAATACCACAACGAATTTCTGCAGGATTCTCATCTCGCGAATTGTCATCTGTGACTATCACTTTGTCTGCATACATTTGTGCTATTTTACCCATTTCTGCGCGTTTTGTTTTATCACGATTTCCACCACAGCCAAAAACTAGAACTATTTTTTTATTGAAGTGCCATTTTAAAGACAACAGAGCCTGTTTAAGTGCTCTTGGAGTATGAGCGTAATCCACAAATGCAAAAGGTTTCACTTTTTCCATTCTTCCCGATGGAGAAACGAGTTTTTCTACGCATATTTCTCTGTAATTTAATCCAGATATACCAATTGCACATAGCAGATTATATGCCTGAAACTGCCCCAAAATTGGGAAAAACGTCTCATAAATTTCATCACCAATTTTAATTGTCAGGTGTTGACCATCGGGAGTTGGTATCTGCTTTAATAAAGTAATATTAGAGCTTTTTTTCCCATAGGTTATAACTTTATTACCACGTTTTTCAGCTATCTTAAGCAATGCACAGTATTCATCTATATCCGCATTTAAAATCGCTGTTTTTCCTTCTGGTAATACCTCGTAAAACAACCTTTTTTTAGTTTCTAAATATTCACCAAGATTTTTATGGTAATCTAAATGATCTTGCGAGAAATTAGTAAAAGCTGCAGCACTTAACTTTAATCCATGGATTCTGTATTGATCAATTCCATGACTTGAAGCCTCCAATGCTAAGTGCTCTACATTTATACCACGTAATGTTGCGTAAAGGTCATCTGCACCTGCAGTAGTAAGATTATCGCTATTATCTTCTCTGTCATTATTGATACATGTTCCAAGTGTTCCTATAGATGCTGCATCATAACCAGCATTTTGCCAAATCTGGCGGCAAAATTCTACTACTGAAGTCTTGCCATTTGTGCCTGTTACGGCAGCAACATATTTGGGCTGTTTGAATTGATAAAACCTGCTGACTATTTCGCTGTATATTTCTTGAGGGTTTGGGTGGAAAATATGGATTCCATTGTCACGCACTGGAATGACACCATTTGTTATGCAATCACTTGCAATTATCGCTTTAGCTCCAAAAGATAATATCTGATCTATGTAAATCCTATCCCTTTCTGACACACAAACGAAAAGATAACCTTCCTTGACTCTCTTGGGATTACATGTAACACCCTTGACTTCAATATCAAAGTCAACATCAATGATACTATGCAGTAATTCTCTCAGTTTCATGTCCTACTTCGTCAGTTTTAATGTCCGAACATGGCAGTCTTGCTAGTGCAGCATTCAAATCAGAGATCAAATCCTCAGAATCTTCTAGTCCACAACATATCCGCACGAAACTTCCACCATAATCTGAATTCATTACAGATCTTGACATAGATCTACGATCTATTGGTAATATCAAACTGTCGCACCCTCCCCAAGAAGCACCGATACTAAAAATTTTCATATCGTCAACCATGCAGCCTAGCTCCTCACATGAATATGCTCTATCTAGCACTACACTGAATACGCCACTTGCTCCTTTGAAATAACTTTTCCATAATTCGTGCTGAGGGTGGGAAGGAAGTGCTGGATATAAGACTTTTTTGATTTTTGAATGTTTTTCTAGCCACTTTGCTACTTCCATTGCTGTATCTTGGTACCTTTTCATACGTATGTGCAGTGTTCTTAGCCCCCTATGTGCAAGATAACAGTCGTGCGATTGAACGGTCACTCCATAGTTTTTATAGCTCTCATAAAGTGATTTAAAAATTTCACCTTCTGCAATAATAGCCCCCATCAATAAATCCGAGTGACCGGCTAGATACTTTGTCACCGCATATAGTGCAACATCAATTCCATAATCAAGCGGCTTAAATAACAAAGGAGTGGCCCATGAATTGTCGCAAACGGTTACGATTCCACGTTCTTTAGCAACTTTTACTATATGCTCTACATTCGAAATCTCAAACGTTACAGAACCAGGAGTCTCGATCATTATCAACGAAGTGTTATTCTGAATTAAACTAGCTATATCCTGTATTGGATCATAAAAAGTTACCTCTATTCCTCTTTTTGGTAGTTCATTTTCGGCAAATCTCTTAAGTCGGTAATAACTATTATCTTGTATCAAGACATGCGAACCCGCTTTAGTGAAAGTCAAAATAGCAAAAGTAAGTGCAAACAATCCGGAAGGATAGATTAATGCTTGCCCCCTACCCTCAACTTCAGCAAGCGCACTTGAAAGATAATGAACAGTAGGAGTGCCAACACTGCTGTAGCTATAATCCCTTGCAACACCATCATTTAGCACATCATATATACTTTCTCCATTTGCTGCATTTAAGTAATCCTTATAAGTAGGAAATAATATGGTGGAAGAATGATAAACTGGTGGATTCATAGAACCTTTATAGTCATTAAATTTTCTTCCTGCTTTAACTAATATAGATTCTTCCTTCACATTTTTATTATTTATTTTTTAAATTGTATTCGTTTTGCGTATACAAGTGAAGAGAAATTGCATGTATTAACTCTATCTCATCCTTCAATAACTCATAAATCAACTTGTGTCTTTTTAGAATGCTCACTCCAATAAAGCCGTCAGATATTAATATTAATTTAATGTGCGAAGGTAGTGTTGAAGATGAAGCAAAATAATGATCAGCATGCTTTGCTGACTCAT
Organism: Wolbachia endosymbiont of Oedothorax gibbosus; assembly: GCF_936270435.1. Lineage (NCBI taxonomy): Bacteria > Pseudomonadati > Pseudomonadota > Alphaproteobacteria > Rickettsiales > Anaplasmataceae > Wolbachia > Wolbachia endosymbiont of Oedothorax gibbosus. Next base: position 485,239 of record NZ_OW370567.1, on the reverse strand, counting down.
CGATAATGTTGATATCAATTACATCCATCGAATTGCGTATCTTTTCTTCTATTGCATTAATAATGTCCATAATGGTTTCTTTAAGCAACAATATGCTCCTCCTGTCATCCCAGTGTCAGCTACTCGGATGACAGGAAAAGTGATATAACAATACACAATTACTTATTCTCTTCTTTATTATCTATGTCTTGATAATCAGAATCTACTATTTTTTCTTCTTTATCATTTGGATTTCCTTCTGATGAAAAGCCATTTTCAGCACTATTTTGTTGAGATGCTTGATACATAGCTTCTCCAAGTTTCATAGATAATTGAGAAAGATTAGTGACTTTCTGCTGTATTGAATCAGCGTCATCAACGTTATCAGATTTACTAGCCTCTTTCAGTTCATTTAGTGCATTTTCAATAGCAGATTTATCTTGAGATGAGACTTTATCACCATACTCTGTCAGAGACTTTTCTGTAGAATGAACTAAACTATCCGCCTGATTCTTAACTTCGATGAATTTTTTATGCTTTTCATCTTCTTGTGCTTTTTCTTCAGCTTCTCTTATCATTCGGTTTATTTCATCATCAGATAAACCACCTGAAGACTGAATTCGTATTTTTTGCTCCTTGCCAGTAGCTTTATCTTTTGCAGAAACGTGCGCTATTCCATTTGCATCTATATCAAATGTTACTTCAATTTGTGGCCTTCCGCGTGGAGCAGGAGGTATCCCCTCCAAACTAAACTGGCCAAGTAGTTTATTATCAACTGCTAATTTTCTTTCACCCTGATGTACCTTAATTGTAACGGCTGTTTGGTTATCTTCTGCAGTTGAAAACACCTGAGATTTTTTAGTGGGAATAGTAGTATTACGTTCAATAAGTGGAGTGAATACTCCTCCTAGAGTTTCAATACCAAGAGAAAGTGGAGTTACGTCAAGTAGTAACACATCTCTTACATCACCTTGAATGATTCCCGCCTGTATTGCAGCTCCAATTGCCACAACTTCATCAGGATTGACCCCTCTATGTGGGTCTTTACCGAAGAATTCTTTAACTTTCTCTATGACTTTTGGCATACGAGTCATGCCACCAACAAGAACCACTTCGCCAATTTGACTAGCAGACAAACCAGCATCCTCAAGAGCTTTTTTACAAGGAGCCATAGTTCTTTCGATTAAATCATTCACTAAGCTTTCAAGTTTTGCTCTCGTTAATTTCATATTTAAGTGTTTTGGACCACTTGCATCAGCTGTAATAAACGGTAGATTTATTTCCGTTTCCATTGCACTTGATAATTCAATTTTCGCTTTTTCAGCAGCTTCTTTGATTCTTTGCATAGCCATTGGATCATTTTTCAAATCAATGCCATTACTTTTCTTAAATTCATCTAGTAAATAACTCACTATTGCATTATCAAAGTCTTCACCTCCAAGATGGGTATCACCGTTTGTCGCTTTCACTTCGAAAACTCCATCGCCTATTTCAAGTATTGAAACGTCAAATGTACCACCACCAAGGTCATATACCACTATTGTGTGCCCATGCTTCTTATCAAGACCATAAGCAAGCGCTGCAGCAGTCGGTTCATTTACTATTCTGAGTACATTTAATCCGGCAATTTTTCCTGCATCTTTTGTTGCTTGACGTTGAGAGTCGTTGAAGTATGCTGGCACTGTTATCACAGCATCTTTTACTTCCTCCCCAAGATAAGCCTCCGCAGCTTCTTTCAGGTTTTGTAGTATAAATGCACCAATTTGACTAGGAGAGTATTCTTTATTATCAGTTGTTTTAACCCATGCATCACCACTTTTTGCTCCAAATACCGTATATGGCACCTGTAGATTTTTCATTTCAGGATCGCTATATTGACGGCCTATTAATCTCTTAGTAGCAAAAAAGGTATTACTTGCGTTGGTGGTTGCTTGTCTTTTTGCAGGAGCGCCAATCAACCTTTCTCCTGACGAAGTGAATGCGACTATAGACGGAGTAGTTCTTGCTCCTTCTTTATTTTCTATTACCTTTGTATCTTTGCCCTGCATTATTGCAACACAAGAATTTGTTGTTCCGAGATCTATGCCTATTGCTCTTCCCATAATGAGTACCCCATTGTAAATATTATCTGATATAAGAATATATAAGTATAGGACTTATTAATTACAAGGCCAATTTAGGGTTTCTAATTAGTTATTAGAATTTAAAAGGCGCGAAAGCCACTTAGTCAGCCAAAAATTGGCTCGTAGTTTATTTGAATTATCAGCTTCTTCATTGCTGCTATCCTCAATTTGGTATCCAGAGTTCTGTAATGGCTTATAACCGTTTGAATTAACATCATCTCCTTGTTTTAAAACAAATGTATTTACATCTAAACTGTTATCAATACTAATGTTCAATGTAATATTAAACTCTTTTTCGATTGTAGAAACTGTATTCCGTTTATTATTAAAAATATGCGCTATAACCGCACTATGCGCTACTAAATCAAAAGACCTATTTCGGTTCTTATTAGCAATATGTTGTAAATCCCTTAGTATTGATGAAACAATTACTTCGTTTGATTTTACTCTTCCAATACCTTTGCAGTGTAAACACTCTGTAGTATTAATTTCTTGTATGTTTGGTTTAATTCTTTGTCTTGAAAATACCATTAAACCAAAGTCATTTATGTAGCTAAATTGAACTTTAGCTTTATCGTCTTTAAACGCTTGCTTTATAGCAGACTCAACAGCTCTGCAATACTGATATTTCAACATGTCAATAAAATCGACTACTATTAATCCTGATAGGCCCCTAAGATTCACCTGTCTTGATATTTCAGGTACTGCTTCCATATTGGTTCTATAAGCTGTTTCTTCTATGCTATCTTCTCCTGTCATCTTTCCTGAATTTACGTCTATTGAAACAAACGCCTCAGTTAAAGTTATTACCAAAGACCCACCAGATGGCAACTCTACCCTATTGCTATATAACTCAGAAATTTGATCTTCGATTCCATAGTAAGTAAAGATTGGGATAGAACCTCTATACAATCTATAACGCAACTTACTACCTTTTAATGCATTTTTAGTATATTGTCTCACTGCTTCAAAAGCTTCCTTCCCAGATACTATGACTTCTATACCATCGCTACAAAAATCACGAACAGATCTCATAATTACATCTGCTTCGTTGTAAATTAATGATGGAGAATTTACAGAGAAGGCATTTTTTTGAATGCTCTGCCATAATGAGGATAAGTAATTGTAATCCTGCTCAATTTCTTTCTTATTTTTTCCTGAACCAACAGTTCTTACTATTAAACCTGATCTTTTTGGCAAGTTTATTGAACTCAATATATCCTTTAACTGCTTTCTGACATTAGCATCTTCAATTCTGCGAGACACTCCACCTTTACTCATGGAATTTGGCATGAAAACACAGTATCTACCCACTAAAGTTATGTATGTTGTAAATGAAGCTCCTTTATTGCCTCGTTCCTCTTTAGTTAGCTGAACCAATACTTTTTGATTTACTGAAATAACATCTTGTAATTTGTATTTTTTATATAAAGGTACCTCTCTTACAAAACCACCACCTGACTCATTGACATTCTTACTAGCTGCAGAGTCTGAAGAAACATTTGCTGAGACTTCTTCTGTACAATCGTCATTTGAGTAGCCCTCAAAGATAGTTTCCTTTTCTTCTTCTGGAATATTGAAGTAATTTAGAGATATCTCGGAAAAAGGCAAAAAACCTTGCTTATTTTTTCCATATTCGATAAATACGGCTTGCAAAGAAGGCTCTATACGCTTCACATAAGCAACGTATATATTACCTCTTAGTTGTTTTTTTTCCTTGAATTCCTGTTCAAATTCTACAACCTTATTATTAACTGACAAGGCAACTCTTACCTCATTAGAACAGATAGAATTTTCTATTAATAATAACCTCTTACCACTATTTGTCACTTATTTTACCGTTTGCTTTTCATTCTGAAGTTAACTTTATGCTATCTAATTCACTGTTGATTGTCAAGAATTTTACGATCTGCATTATTCGGTTGACTTTTAGTGTTTTGCGTAATAAACTCGCATAGAATTTATTATATCATTATAAGTATGGCAAAAAAAAATGCTTCTTTGCTCGTTAAGTTAGTTAGCACTGCAATCAAGACAACAAAAACTGGTGAAGAAAAACCAACAGGTTATTTTTATGTAAAAAAGCGTAATCCAAAAAAGCTCACCAGAAAACTGGAGTTTAGGAAGTATGACCCAGTAGTCAGGAAGCATGTGTTATTTAAAGAAGAAAAACTAAAGTAATTTTTTTATAAGGAATTTTATTATTATGCAAAGTTTACAATTAAGTTACCCCATAATGGTAGAATTGGGGGATGTGAAAGATACAAAACTGAAATTAATAAAGGTCATTGCACAATTAATAGGTAAAAAGTACAAAACACAGAAACAAGCAGCAATCGCTCTAAAGATTGATCAGCCTAAAGTATCTCAAATCAATAGGTCAAAAATCGAAGGGTTCTCCTTAGAATACTTGCTTAACTTATTGATTGCATTGGACCAAGACATAAACGTAAGAATAAAGCATAATTCTAAACCTGCATTAATATAAAGGACAAGTTTATTGTATCTGTTCAGATGCATGGCTAATGCTGAAACAAAAATTCCAGTGCTCCCTTTCTTGTCATCCCAGTCTGGGATCCAGATTGGGCACTAAGTTGGTAAACACGAAAGCCTTTACAACGTTTTTGATGAAACTGTGCAAAAGGACTGGACTCCAGACTGGAATGACACCATTTGTTATAAACTCACTTCTTCTTGATTTGCAGAACAATAAAACAGTAAGCTAAAAAAGGGAGCTTATTACTCAACAAAGCAAGACTTAAAATTTTGTGCAATGCTATTGATTATAGCTAGATATGCATCTTTTCCAGACTCTATGTCTGATCCAATAGGATCAAGCACTACCATTTTTGCGTCATTAGAAAGGGCATTAGGCTTTATGCTATCTTCCTGTGAATGAGCAAATATGCATTTAACGTTTTCTTCCTTCATTATCTTTTTTAGCTTCATTAAACTCTTCATACCTATGTAAGAATCCTCTTCTATAGAAAGAATGGCGCTTGGGTGATTTAAACCAAAATATTTTTCAAAATATTGATAAGCATCGTGAGTGACGATGTATTTTTGATTTTTAAAATCATTCAGTTCTTTCATGATTTCTTTTACTTCTTGGTCTATTTTTTTTATAGCTTTTGTTGCATTAGAGTTGTATCGATGGGAATTTTCTTTATCTATGTTAGACAATGTTGCATTTATAGAAAGTATCATGCTCTTTGCATTTTCGGGACTCAGCCAAATATGCAAATCTTTTTCATCTTGAATATGAGTAATTTTTCTAGAAAATGAATGTGGCCGAGCAGGAAGTAGGTTAACTGCATCTGAAAGTTGCACTAATTCCTTATTATTTTTAGCAAAAGTTTTAATGAACGTCTCTAAGTCATCGTCAACATAAAATATAACGTCACTTGATTCTAAATTACTCGCATCAGATGGCTTTAATATATAATCGTGTGCAGATGTTGCATAGCCAAGCAATTCCGGTTCTAAAATCCCTTCTGTAACAGAAGCTACAAGTGAGTGGATAGGTTTAATTGTAGCTACAACTTTTAAATTGGATGAAAAGGCAATATTATAGTATAGTGTAAATGAAAGTAATAGAAAAAAAGTCAGTAAATGTCTCATATAAACATTGAGAAGAAGTTAAATTTTGTCAATAAGTTAAATAATGTCAATAATCATGTTCTAAAAATAGAAAATCTTGCTCTCACATATGATGGTAAAAGAATCCTTGACAATATCAATATGTTCATGGAAAGAGGAGACATAATTACAATACTTGGTCCAAATGGTGGAGGTAAAACCTCTTTAGTGAAAGCAATTGCTGGCATAAATAAAAGCTGTACCGGTAGTATCGTATTTGCTGACAATATAAAAATTGGCTACATGCCACAAAATTTTAGTATTAGTAATTTGATGCCAATAACAGTTGAATATTTCCTTTTAAATAGCTCCTTGAAAAGACTAAAGAAAAATCAATCCATTATTACAGAAGCGATAGAGTTGGTTGGTATCGGTAACATTTTGAAGAATCAAGTGTTAGAAATTTCTGCAGGGCAAACACAATTATTGCTGCTTGCACGTTGTTTAATTGCGGAACCTGACTTGATCATTCTAGATGAACCAGTTAGTGCAATGGATATTAACGCGCGGGCTAAATTTTATGATATTATAAGCAAAATAGCAAAAAACCGACTAGTATCGATCCTTATGACTTCTCATGATCTTAACTCTGCTCTACCATGCTCAGATTACATAATTTGTATAAATAATACTATCTATTGCCAAGGTAAACCTGGTGAGATTATGGTGAATAAAACCCTAGACGAAATATTTAGCAGTTACGCAGCGAAATGATTAAAAATATTTTGCGTTTTCTGCACATAACTACGGTGCTGACACGTTACAATGTATTACCTTATTTACTTCCACCATCAAAGAAATCAGTAAATAAAATACAAGGCCACAAACTAAAGCGTGCTCTTGAAAAATTAGGTCCGGTGTTCATTAAGTTTGGGCAGTCTATCTCATCACGTACTGATGTTTTAAATGAGGATATAACAAATAACTTGTTATTGATATGTGATAGGTTGCCATCATTTTCACATAAAATAGCAGTTAAAACTATAGAAAGTGAGTTTAATTGTAAATTGAGCGACATTTTTTCAAGCTTTTCTGAAAAGCCAATTGCAGCAGCATCAATTTCTCAGGTGCATAGAGCGGTTACAACTGAGGGTAAAGAAGTTGCTGTGAAGGTTTTAAGGCCAAATATTGAGAAAGCATTCGCAAGGGATATAAAGATGCTTTCTTGGCTTGCGGAAATTGCAGAAAAATTTAGCGAACAATCAAAAAGGTTGAAGCCGATTGAATTAGTCAAAACTTTTGCTGAAATTTGCCAAGTAGAGTTAGATCTACGTTTTGAAGCTGCTCACTCTTCGGAGTTAAAGGAAAACACAAAAGATGACAGAGGTTTTTACGTACCTGAAGTAGATTGGAATAGAACTTCAAGAAAGGTTTTAACATTAGAATGGATAGAAGCAACGCCAATATACGAAGTTGAAAAACATAAGCAAATAGCTATCAACCTTATAGAATCGTTTTGTAATCAGGTATACAGGGATTGTTTTTTTCATGCTGATATGCATCCTGGAAATCTAATGATTGATAGTAATAACAATATTATTGCCCTGGATTGTGGAATCATGGGTAGAATAGATCGTGAGACATGCTATTACGTTATAGAGATACTCAAAGGCTTTTTAAATCGGGATTATGATCACGTTGCAAAAATGCACTTTAGAGCTGGTTATGTTTCATCACAGCATAGAAATTTTGTCACAGCTTGCAGGGCAATAGGTGAACCCATTATTGGGCAGCCTATACAGAAGATTTCATTTGCTAGTTTACTTGCTCAGCTATTAAAAATAACTGGTGATTTTGATATGAAAGTTCAAACACAATTGTTATTGCTGCAGAAAACTATGATTTTACTGGAAGGGACATGTAGAAAGATCTATCCAGAAATCAATATGTGGAAAGTAGTTGAAATGTGGATAAGCAGTCAACATAAAAGTCAAGTAGGGTATAGGGAAAAAATTAGAAGTTCTTATCCTGTAAAAACAATCCAAGGGATATTTAGCCTTATAGAAAAATTAAACCTAATAGCTGATAAAAAATTACAAGTTAAAAATAAATCAAATGAAAAAGTCTATTTTTTACTGTGGTCTGTAATTATAATTCTAATCGTTAAATTTTTAATTTCTTAAACTATGGGAAAAAACTGCGTCAAACCCAGTTTTTATTCAACTTAATTTTTAATCTGCAGGAGTCGAATTGAGAATGTCCAATTTTCCACTTTCTTTATAGCATAACATACTTCAGCGCCTCTTGCTCCTCTTGAAGTCCAATGGGCTCACCACTTATGTGTAAATTAATCGTTAATGTTGTACACATTCTTTTCTTTTTCTACTCTCTCTTGCTCTTCAATACAATATACAGCAAGCGGATTAGCTTTAAGTCTTTCGACTCCTATTTCTTCTCCTGTTCCATCGCAGTAACCATAAGTGCCTAATTTTATTTTTTCTAATGCCTCCTTAATTTTTTCTTTTCTATCTTTTCGGCGCTTGATTAATTCCTCGTTTCCACTATCTCCATCAGAATAGTATGTATCAATACTATTATCTTCTAGTTCTTGTTTCTCCAACTCAGCGAGTATTGATTGTAACTTTAAGCTGAAGTATTCCAGTTGTTTTACGCTCATATATTCTTCATCTTCTGAAGGAGTGTAATCTTCTGGTGACTTTATTTTTGGTAACTTTTCCATAATTGCATTATCAAAAAAATAATAAAACCTATATAACTTATGAACAAAAAATTATACTACCTCAAAGTAAACACTATAATTTATAATAAACATTTAAAAGCCTAGTATGATCGGTTCAGTAAAAAAATTAGTAATAAATGATAAGAATCTTACCTATATAGTATGTATTTTCATTATAATGTTAAGTTTATCTTCATTTACACTTGAAAACAACAATAAACAAGAAGTTATGTTAACATTAACATGGATATGTGCTACATTTGTTTTGCAGATCTCTACAAATAATTTGTTTACATCTGATTATCATGATGGAATATTAGAGCAAATCTTTGTACAGCCACTCTCTTCTAGGCTTATAGTTGCTTATAAAATTTTCGCTCACTGGTTATTATTTGGGTTACCGATTTCAGTAATTTCTTCCATATTCAACTTTGCAGTTCTAGGCAATAGTGTTGAACACTCAATAGCAGTTGGAGTGTCTTTATTATTTAACACGCTGATAATCATTAATATTTCAGCTACTGGAAATGCATTGATGATTGGTCGAAACAACTTAGCATCAGGAGTATCGCAAATTCTTGTTTTGCCAATGATAATGCCAACCTTTGTGTATTTTAAAATGCTAACTCAACTTGAAAATTTGTCCTTGAATATTTATACACTACTAATCACCATCTTAATTTTTGTCATTTTGATTATTAACAGCACTATAACTACTCACATGGCATTAAAATTTGCTGTGGAGCAGGATTGAAAAATCTTACTGTTATTCAGTAGACTTCTTGCATAACCTAGAAAAAAGGCAAATAGTTATTATAGATTTAGGTTTACCGACAATTCGAAAAACCTTCATTCCAGCCCCCTTTCCTGTCATCCAAAGCCCTTTGTTGTCATCTGAGTAGCCCCTTTCTCGTTATCCCGCTAACACGTAGCGGGATCTCATTTCACTTTATGACGGTGTCATCCAAGTAGCTGACACTGGTTTCCATCTCCAAGAGGGCAGTGCCCCTATAACCCCAGTTATGGATTAACCAACGAAGTAAAGCTGAGAAATACAGGGCTTTTTCGATTGCATTGAATAAGAAATGAGGGTAGAAAAAATATGTACCAAGAAATTTACTGTGGATCTATGCCGAGTGTGCTCAAGTTCAAATTTGTTTTTTAGGCAGCCAAAAACCGTTTCAACAATCGATCTTTTCCCTAGTAAAATCTTCTCTTTCAGCGAAATCAGTGCATTTTTCATACCTTTTTTCACTTTAGTGACGAGTTTTAGACCTCTATCGAATAGTTTCTCAAAGAGCTCTTTCTTTATATAGCCCTTATCTCCAAACAAAAGTCCAGTTAGTTTTTTGGTTAGAGTTGGTACAGGTTTTCTGTCATCGACGTTACCTCTGGTTAGCGTAACACCTTGAATTTCACCTATTTCATTGATTACTACATGTAATTTAAAACCAAAAAACCAGCCGTAAGTATTCTTTCCTAACTCTGCTAATCCTTTGAAAACCTTATTTCTTGAGATTCTTTTTCGATGGCATACTGCTATTGAAGTAGAATCTATGTAGGAAATCCCGGTCATTTTTGCTTGTTCACAAAACCATTGCAAAAGTAATGCTAAATACCACAAAACTCGCGGCTTTAAGGCAATAAATCTGTGATATGAAGGCAGCTTTGAAAACTCTGATCTATAGAATAACTGAAGATAACAAAGATAAAAAGCCTTGAAGTTTTTACATGGTGATTTATGGTATAATAGGATTATGGTTAGAATTTCTGAGTGCGCTATTTCTGGTACTCTGGTTGGTTTTTTGCCGTTTGATAAGAACCTATTTGCAAAATTATCATCTACCGCACGACAAAAATCCTCGACGCAACAGTACAGTTCTGTAATATCTTTCTTCATGGGTAACCTCTTATTATTACTAAAATACTCGAGTTTACCCTGTTTCCCTCTTCTTAGTTATACTTTTATCTATTTTCTAATCCATAACTGAGGTCTATAATGTCATCCCAGCACCTTCTTCTGTCATCCAAGTAGCTGACACTGGTTTCCATCCAAGAGGGCAGTGCCCCTATAATGTCATCCCAGTGCTCCTTTTTTTGTCATCCCAGTGCGTGACACTGGGATCTCATTTCACCTTATGACAGTGTCATCCAAGCATACGCGTCAAGTTAAGAGATTGTAAGCAAATTCAGGGAAGTTAAGGTAGATACTCTAGTTTTTCTGTACTTGTCTTTTAATGAAAATCGCAACCAAGTTATAGTGAGTTTTTTAAGAAATGCTTTTAAACTATTAATTTTGGTTAATACTAAAAATAACTCTCTAACCCGTCTTTTTAGCTCAATAAATGCCTTTGGTTAAGCTAAGTTCTGTATTCTTTTTCACTTCTGTGCAACCAACTATGCCGTGAAATATAAGAGTTGCGCACAATTTAGCATATATAGTATTTTCTAAAACGAATGATAAACGTCTAAAATGGTATTACCAATTAAAAGGTGTATAGCTCTTCTCATAATAATCCAAACAAGGTAAGATATGGATTTATGGTAGTGGGGTTTGTATGCCAGCAGCGTATAGTTATGACTTAAGGAAAAAAGCAATGGAAGCATTGGATGAGGGAGAAAGTAGAGCAACTGTTGCCAAGAGATTTAAAATTGGAAAAACGACTTTATACGAGTGGCAGAAAAGGCGTGAAGAAACGGGAGATTTTCAGTCAAAAAAGCCTGGAAGCGTAGATAAAATTACCGACTGGAATATCTTCACCGAATTTGCAAAAAACCATGGTGGCAAAACTCAGTTAGAGATGCTGGGGCAATATCAGTCGACAAACGATTCACCGCGCACTTAAAAATATTGGATTTACAAGAAAAAAAGACCTACGGATATAAAGAAAGAAATGAAGAAAAGCGAGCTCAATTTGCAAAGATTATAGCAACAAAACATCCTGAAAATCTTGTATATATTGACGAATCTGGGATAGACAATACAGAACATACGGATATTGCAGAAAAGGAGAGAGGTTTCATTCACTAAAATCAGGTAAAAAAACTCAGCGCGTCAGCATGATTGCAGCTCTAAATAAAAAGAAAATCATTGCTCCATTGACCTTTGAGGGATACTGCAACAAGGATGTTTTTGAGGCTTGGTTTGAGCAGTTTTTGACTCCAATTTTAAGGTCTGGCCAAACTGTAATTCTTGATAACGCTGCTTTCCATAAATCTAAAATCGATGATCTTGCTAAAGGAGTAGGTGCTGAAATTCTTTATCTTCCTCCATATTCTCCAGACTTTAACGAAATTGAGCATCATTGGTTTGCTATAAAGAACAGAGCTAGAAAAAATATCCCTATTTTTCAGTCTTTCCGTCAAGCTGTTGATTCTGCTTTTTTATGACTTGTCCTGACTATTATGAGAAGAGCTATAACCTTGATTTTAGCCTTCCTACTCCCCTTTTTCTTACTTCTTGATTCGCAGCAGGTCTTATCTTTTTTTCCTTAATGTAAGGGACTCTTTTTCATCCTTCTGTGTGGCAACTCGACATTTTTGTGAATTTTTTGAAAACCCAGCATCGGCTAAAACTTTTATACCTTCTAATACATGCACTTTTGACTCATTGAAAAGCAATGACGTACAAATAATTTTCTTGCTCTTCTTTTCTGCAATTATTTGTGTTTTTAGCGTATGTTTTTTCTTCTTTCCTGAATAAAATCTTTTCTGCTTTTTTTTGGCCTCTCTACAGGTGTTTCCGTTGCATCAATCACCAAAACCTCATATTTCACGTCGCTTCTTAGGAGTTCTTTTCGCCCTGGCAATGCAAAATCTGGGTGTTGTATTAGAGTATCCTCTACCCATTTTACAGTTTTATATGCCGTACTTTCGCTTACTCCATAGTATGTGAAAATATGTCCGGTATTCTCGTAAGTATTCTAATACCATAAGCAGCATGTTCTCTTCGCTTAGCTCTTCCTCCCTTGGCTTTCTTTTTTTTATTTTCTTTACATAAAATCCCTGCCATTTTATTAAATGTTGATTTTTTTACTCCTGTTAGCCGACGAAATTCCTCTTCATTCAGCTCTTTCACTATTTCATACTTCATTTCTCCTTACCTCAAAACCACTACTTTAATGATTTTATTCTAGTTTCGAAAGAGGTCTAATGATTATAAATTGCTCAAAGATGCTGGGAGGATTAGTGCTGAAATTGCTAAAGTTTTTGCTGAAGAGGAGTTTGCAAAATACCGGATTATTCAAGATCAGTTGCACAAGTCTGACTTCGACAAACTGATTGAAGCAAGCAAAAACAAAATTAATAACGAAAAGAAAGGGTCAGATACGTAGCACTATAAAACTGTCTGCAGGACCATATTAAAGTTGTAGTAGGTTAATAAATTTTTATAGAAGAAGAAGTATATTAGAAAATTGAGGGCTTCAAAGGAGGTAAAAATGAGACTGTATTATAAAGATATCACAGGTCTTATCAAAGAACCCTACCTCTCTAGCGGAAGGGATTATTTTAACAAAGGAAAGGTACAGAACGTATCTATCAACAAATCTCACGCTAAATCAGAGGTAGTTGGATCAAGTGTATATCGGGTAAAACTAGAATACGATGGTCCACTCTTTAGTGGAAGGTGTTCCTGTCCTGCATTCTGTTATTTTGGTCCATGTAAGCATATGGCTGCAACAGGTTTTGCTTTGATTGATCTTGACAGAGAGGAGTACCGGTCGTCTGTGTGCCCTAAACGCGTTGGTAAACAAGCTAACCTTAAAAGGCTGCTACTTAAAGAAACAAACCAAGAGCTCATTTCAATAATTGTTCGTCTAGGTGAACAACATCCAGAGATTTTTGAAAAACTGGAAGATAAGGAATATGAGCAATTCACCCAAAGTAAATTTTCAAAATTCGAGAATTATGTATAAAACAACTCCTATGATTATTGTCCAGTAAAAAATTCAAATTTTGTGAAATCTGGGTAAGGTCATTGTGTTAATGGATTCATTTCAGGTATAATATAGATAATACCACAATACTTATAAAATGGATCATGTTGTTAATGCGTATAATAGACTTGACACTCCTATAGTCAGGGGAGAAGGGGCATATCTTTTTGATAAAGATGGTAAAAAATATTTAGATTTTGTTGCAGGTATTTCTACAACTTCTTTAGGGCATTGTCATCCATACATTACAGATAAGCTGAAAGAGCAATTGAGCTCACTATGGCACTGCTCTAACATTTTCACTATTCCCGAGCAAGAAAGGCTTGCCGAGCGTTTAACAACCCTTACTTTTGCAGATAAAGTTTTTTTCTGCTCAAGTGGGCTTGAAGCAACAGAAGCTGCAATTAAGTTTATTCGTCGTTACTTTTATTCAAAAGGGCAAGCAAAACGTAATCGTATTGTTACAATTGAAGGAGGGTTTCATGGCCGCAGTATTGCTGCAATTTCTGCTGGAGGCAGTGAAAAATCACGCGAAGGTTTTGCTCCGCTTCTTTCTGGTTTTGATAAAGTGCCAAGAAATGACATTAAAGCTTTGGAGAAAAAAATCAGCAATGAAACAGCTGCTGTGTTTTTAGAGCCCATACAAAGCGAAGGCGGAGTATATCCACTAGACGTAGAATATCTTCAAAAAGTAAGGAAAATAACAAAAGCTCAAGGAATAATTTTGTGCTTTGATGAAGTGCAATGCGGATATGGACGCATCGGTTCTTTATTTCATTATCAAAATGTCGGCATTGAACCTGATATGCTAACCTGTGCAAAAGCTATGGGTAACGGTTTTCCCCTAGCTGCATGTTTAGTAAAAGATTACATAGCAGAAGCAATCACTCCAGGAACTCATGGATCAACCTATGGTGGCAATCCACTTGCCATGACTGTTGGTAATGCGGTACTCGATATAATGCTAAAAGAAGGCTTTTTTGATCATGTTAAGAGAATTAGTAAATATTTAAAAGAAAAGCTGTTGCCTTTAGCTAAAGAATTTCCTGAGATGATTTCAGAAGTTCGTGGAGAAGGGTTACTAATGGGAATAGAACTAGCAACTCCTGTAGCTGATAAAGTTATTAGTCGATCTCTTGATAAAGGTTTAATAATAACTAGGGTTTCAAACAACAAAGTAGTAAGGATAACCCCACCACTTATCATTGAGGATGAGCATGTGAATGCGGCGTGTAATATGCTTTATGATTTATTTTTTAAGATTAAAGATATATAAAATTCGGCAATATAAATTCAGGCTTGCAAATGCCTTTCATAACATGTAAAATTAATTTTGTTTTTTATCACAATAACATCGTACTTTAATGGATTGGTTATTGGTCTTAGTATCATCAGCAATTTTTATTTTGTTAATTTTATCGTTTTTGTTCTCAGGAGCAGAAATAGGCTTAACCTCAATTAGCCGTTCTCGAGTTAATAAGCTAAAGCTAGACGGTAACAAAAGAGCCAAGATAATAGACCGCTTATTAAATAGGAAAGAATTAACAATAGGAACGGTGTTGCTCGGCAATACAATTATTAATATTACTTGCTCTGCTTTATTTACAGCAATATTTATCAATCTTTTTGGAAATGAGGGCATTCTTCTATCAACAATTATAATGACATTTTGTATTTTATTATTCTGCGAAGTTCTACCAAAAACTTATGCTATTCAAAATCCTGAAAAATTTGCGTCATTTTCTGCTTATTTTGTATTGTTTTTTGTAAAGATTTTTTCTCCATTGACACTAGGTATTCAATTTATTGTTAACCTCATCCTGAAATTATGTGGGCTGCATAAAGATAAGGAAGTAATATCTGCAGCGGATGCAATGCGTAATATGATTACTCTTCACCGCAGTGAAGGAACTATGTTACAACAGGATTTAGATATGCTAAGCAGCATACTTGATTTGGCTGAGACAGAAATATCACAAATTATGAGCCATAGAAGAAACCTATTTTCTCTTGATATAGATCGGAATAAAGAAGAGTTAATAAGAGAGATTTTAACCAGCAGTCACAGTAGAGTACCTTTATGGCAAGAAGAATCAGAAAAAATTGTAGGTGTAATTCACGTGAAAGCTCTAATAAATGCTTTGCGTGAAAAGAATAATAAAGCGGAAGAAGTTGACATTACCCAAGTTATGTCAAGGCCTTGGTTCATACCAGAAAGTACACCGCTCAGCGTGCAACTTCACAACTTCCGTAAGAACAGGAAACACCTTGCATTTGTTATTGATGAGTATGGAGCACTGCAGGGAATTGTAACTCTTGAAGATATATTGGAAGAAATAGTTGGAGAAATTTCGGATGAACATGATTTGATTACGGAGAATTTTATAAAGAAAATATCTGATAATATGTATCACATAGAAGGAAAATCTACTATTAGGGACATTAACAGGCAGTTATACTGGAATCTCCCTGATGAAGAAGCTACAACTCTAGCAGGTATGATTGTGAATGAAATAGAGCGCATTCCTGACGAAGGCGAGGAGTTTTCCATGTATGGTTTTCGCTTTAAGATTTTAAAAAAAGATAAAAATATTATTACTGTTGTTGAAGTGCAAGTAAAAACTGGTAATACTAGTAGCAGCAATTAATTAGTGGAGTTTCATGGAAGATACAGTAAAAATAACGGCTGAAGAGTTGAAGGGTTACATAGAGAGAATCGAAAAACTTGAACAAGAAAAGAGGGATGTGCAAGATCATATTCGTGATGTATATGTAAAAGCCGCAGATGAAGGTTGGGATATAAAAGTGATGAAACAAATTATTAGACTGAGGAAGATGGATGATGATGACAGAGAGGAACAGGAAATATTGCTTGATACCTATAAACGTGCATTGGGAATGAGCTACGAAGAAGAGTTAAGTGAATAGCAGAATTGTAATTGGAATAAGTGGAGCATCTGGTTCTATTTACGGTGTACGTATTTTAGAGGCGTTAAGAAATATTAATAGATCTCTTATCCGAGTAGCTGACACTGGGATCCAGGGAAAAAGAAATATAGATTCCAGCGTCACGCGCTGCAAATTTGGTTGTGAAACTCATTTAGTGATAAGTCGTGCTGGAAAAATAACTCTAGCTCATGAGATTAAAGAAAAACTTGAAGATATTACATCACTTGCAGATTTTTACTATTCTGAAGAAAAAATAGGAGAAAAAATAGCAAGTGGCTCATTTAAAACCTCAGGAATGATTGTAGCACCATGCTCTATGAAGACAATGTCTGAAATTGCATCAGGTGTTACTTCCAATCTATTGACAAGGGCTGCAGATGTAACGCTAAAAGAAAGAAGAAAATTAATTCTTATGGTGCGAGAGTCACCACTACATCTTGGGCATTTACAAAATATGTTAAAATTAACGGAGATGGGAGCAATAATTGCTCCACCAGTGCCTGCTTTCTATATTAAACCAAAATCGTTGGATGATATTATTAATCATTCTGTTGGCAAAGTATTGGATTTATTTGATATCAAATTACCTGACTTTAAGGAGTGGCAAGGAAGTGACAATTATTATTGATGGTAAAAAAATAGCAAACGACCTATGTGAGAGGCTATCACAAAAAATTGATATTTTAAAGAGAGAGTATAACATTTTTCCTTGCCTGAAAGTAATTCTCGTGGGCAGCAATCCAGCAAGTCAGGTTTATGTTCGCAACAAACAGAAAAAAGCAGAATCAATAGGCATAAGTTCTGAGACCATTGTTTTGCCTAATAATATTTCAGAAGATGAATTGATTGAAAAAATCAATGAGTTAAATGAAGATCGATCTGTGCATGGCATTTTAGTACAGTTGCCTTTACCAAATCATATTAGTGCAAGCAGAGTAATTAACGCAGTAAGTATTGAAAAAGATGTAGATGGCTTCCACGATGAAAACGTTGGTAGATTAGTTAAAGGTGAAAAAAACTGCCTTATACCTTGCACTCCTAAAGGTTCTTTGCATTTAATTAAATCAATTGAAGAGAACCTTTCCGGTAAAAACGCAGTGGTGATTGGTAGGTCAAATATCGTGGGCAAGCCAATGTTTCACCTATTGCTGCAGGAAAATTGCACTGCTACCATCTTGCACTCACAGAGTAAAGATTTAGCTGAATATTGCTCTAAAGCGGATATAGTAGTTGCAGCAGTCGGAAAGCCAAATTTTGTTCAAGCAGACTGGATAAAGAAAGGTGCAATAGTGATCGATGTTGGCATAAATAGTGTTAATGTAGGAGAGCTTGTAGGTGATGTTGACTTTGAGGGAATAAAAGGGAAAGCCAAAGCTATAACTCCAGTACCCGGGGGAGTTGGCCCAATGACCATTGCATTTCTAATGATGAACACTATCATTGCTGCTTGCTTGCAGAAGGGAGTTGATGCTTCTAATTTCATTAGTTGAGGTATGAAAAGGAAGCTGTATGAAGATAGACATCTCACAATTAATAAAAAATTGAGATTTTTGAAATTCCTCAGTAGTCAAATTTATTAAATATTTAGGATCATCATCTACTCTTTTTTCTCTACAAGTATAGCTAAAGTGGCTTGGATTTACCTACAATTTGAAAAACCGTCATTCCGCTACTCGTTAGCGGAATCTATCCCGCGAATGAATCCATAGCTGTACGAACATTCATTTTTGAACCCCAGTTATGGATTAACCAACGAAGTAAAGCTGAGAAATACAGGGCTTTTTCGATTGCATTGAATAAGAAATGAGGGTAGAAAAAATATGTACCAAGAAATTTACTGTGGATCTATGCCGAGTGTGCTCAAGTTCAAATTTGTTTTTTAGGCAGCCAAAAACCGTTTCAACAATCGATCTTTTCCCTAGTAAAATCTTCTCTTTCAGCGAAATCAGTGCATTTTTCATACCTTTTTTCACTTTAGTGACGAGTTTTAGACCTCTATCGAATAGTTTCTCAAAGAGCTCTTTCTTTATATAGCCCTTATCTCCAAACAAAAGTCCAGTTAGTTTTTTGGTTAGAGTTGGTACAGGTTTTCTGTCATCGACGTTACCTCTGGTTAGCGTAACACCTTGAATTTCACCTATTTCATTGATTACTACATGTAATTTAAAACCAAAAAACCAGCCGTAAGTATTCTTTCCTAACTCTGCTAATCCTTTGAAAACCTTATTTCTTGAGATTCTTTTTCGATGGCATACTGCTATTGAAGTAGAATCTATGTAGGAAATCCCGGTCATTTTTGCTTGTTCACAAAACCATTGCAAAAGTAATGCTAAATACCACAAAACTCGCGGCTTTAAGGCAATAAATCTGTGATATGAAGGCAGCTTTGAAAACTCTGATCTATAGAATAACTGAAGATAACAAAGATAAAAAGCCTTGAAGTTTTTACATGGTGATTTATGGTATAATAGGATTATGGTTAGAATTTCTGAGTGCGCTATTTCTGGTACTCTGGTTGGTTTTTTGCCGTTTGATAAGAACCTATTTGCAAAATTATCATCTACCGCACGACAAAAATCCTCGACGCAACAGTACAGTTCTGTAATATCTTTCTTCATGGGTAACCTCTTATTATTACTAAAATACTCGAGTTTACCCTGTTTCCCTCTTCTTAGTTATACTTTTATCTATTTTCTAATCCATAACTGAGGTTTTGAAGGTAAATTGCATAGCAAATGGTGTCATCCCAGTGCCCCCTTTCTTGTCATTCCAGCGCGTGACGCTGGAATCCAGTTTTCCATATAATCTCATCGAAAACGTTTTTCTATGCTAGTTTACAAGCAAACTTTTCTGGATCCCAGTGGGCTTTGTTGCATAGCAACCGAAAAAATCTGGCAGTTACTGACAAAATTCATTATAAAATAGCCATTTAACCTTTGAAGAAAAATATGCCACAAAAAATGAGAGTCAGTAACCAAAACGAATATAACAAATTTTTGCAAGAAAGAGGAAATATTTTTCGTTACATCGATGAAGCTATCGAAAATTGGTATGAAAATAGTCCAAAAATGCAAGGCGGCAACTATATTTATAGTGATAAAGTTGTAATTTTGGTGCATATAATCGTCAATCTTTTTAGAATTGGTTTAAGACAAACGGTAGGGTTTATAAAAGGATATTTGCAACAAATAGGAAGAAATTTGCAGCTATTCACAAGCATCAAAAGAAACTTAATATTAAGATAAATGATTGCAGAAAATAACATGGAAGATATCGAAATTGCTATAGACAGTACAGATATACAACAACACTCCTGAAGGAAAATAGCGAAGATAGAAAGTATCGCAGCTATAGAAAATTGCATGTAATGTTGAATATATAGCTGTAAAATACAGTAACGGTCTGATCACTATGGAGCTTGTGATTTGCTTAAAGAAGTTCATGCCATAAAAGCACTATATGCAGATAGGGCATATGATAGGCACAAGTTTTATAAATTGTGTAACGAATATGATATAAAGGCAAAAATTCCACCAATAAACAATGCGGCAGAACATCCAGAAATAGATTATATGTCTGACAGAAATGCTGCTATTAGATTAATAAAATTATACGGTGAAGATGGCGTGAAAGAATGGAAAAAGAAAGTAAATTATGGGAAAAGATCTTATGTAGAAGGTTTTTTCTCGCGACTGAAACAAACATTCTGGTTTAGTTTTCGGAACAAATCTGAGGTTAATCGTGAGAAGGAACTGCGACTCAAGTGTTATTTGCTCAATAAATTCACTGACATTGGTATGCGAAATGGCTACATGAATTTATCGTAAATTACTACCAGTATAAGGTGCGATGCAACAAAGCCATGCCAGACTGGGATGACAAGAAAGGGAGCACTGGAATTTTTGTTTCAGCATTAGCCATGCATCTGAACAGATACATTGCTTCAGGTAGGTAAAATATCTCCTTCAAGTAATACCTTGTACGTTTTCGCAATTTTCTGGCACGTCTGGCAAATCTAAAAACATCTATCTCATTTTTTAACAGAGCTTTTTTCAGTGCAAACAACTCAGCAGCAACATTTCTTAACCAGAACTTTGACTTCAACTATGCGCTTCTAAGAAACTCCCTCAACTAGTTCATCTTTTTGAACTAAGATGTAGCCAAATTCCTGTGCTTTTTTGATCAAGTTTTTTTTAACTCTCTCTTTGTAACGTGTTTCATAATAGTTCATTCCTTTTTCAATATATTCTTGCCCATACTTTAGCTGTAATAGTTTAGACTTGATCTGACAGGCGTGAATTAACTGACAGAAGAATTGACAAAGTCAAAACCAAAATCAGCATCCTGTTTAATGCTATCAATATTTTTCTGATAAGCAATATGCATACTATCAAAAAAGGTTTGCATAGGATAGCAATATTTACCTGAATGCGGTCTAGATCTATTGTAAGAATGCACCCAATGGTCTACATCTAACTGAAGTTCTGCCAAAGAGGTGTAAATTTTCTTTCTAAAGATAATATTGATCTTGCATAGTTCTGTGGAACCTTTCACATATGCCATGCTTCGGAGTTGTTGGTAAGTGCACTTACAGTTTTACTTGTAATCATCTGCTTTCCTACCTTAAGTGGTTGACAAAGTTTCTTGTCACGAAGGACCAAATGGAAGTCTGCTCGTTTTCACGCGAATTAATGTCTATCCATTTCATTACAAACTGGCATTCGCTTTCTCCATTATCCTTTACCTGCACCTTCATCAGCATTCCTTGCGGTTTGCTTGCCATATAGGCGAAATACAGGCTTACCCTGTTCCTTCTATCATACAACAGTGGGTTAGGTGGCTTCTCTATACCGGTGATTTGCGTACATCCAGAAATGAAAAATGTCACATTACCTTTTGGTCAGAGCTTGTCAGCATCTTTAGCTCTTTCGTAATTACGATACTTATGACCTCAGTTATGGATTAGAAAATAGATAAAAGTATAACTAAGAAGAGGGAAACAGGGTAAACTCGAGTATTTTAGTAATAATAAGAGGTTACACATGAAGAAAGATATTACAGAACTGTACTGTTGCGTCGAGGATTTTTGTCGTGCGGTAGATGATAATTTTGCAAATAGGTTCTTATCAAACGGCAAAAAACCAACCAGAGTACCAGAAATAGCGCACTCAGAAATTCTAACCATAATCCTATTATACCATAAATCACCATGTAAAAACTTCAAGGCTTTTTATCTTTGTTATCTTCAGTTATTCTATAGATCAGAGTTTTCAAAGCTGCCTTCATATCACAGATTTATTGCCTTAAAGCCGCGAGTTTTGTGGTATTTAGCATTACTTTTGCAATGGTTTTGTGAACAAGCAAAAATGACCGGGATTTCCTACATAGATTCTACTTCAATAGCAGTATGCCATCGAAAAAGAATCTCAAGAAATAAGGTTTTCAAAGGATTAGCAGAGTTAGGAAAGAATACTTACGGCTGGTTTTTTGGTTTTAAATTACATGTAGTAATCAATGAAATAGGTGAAATTCAAGGTGTTACGCTAACCAGAGGTAACGTCGATGACAGAAAACCTGTACCAACTCTAACCAAAAAACTAACTGGACTTTTGTTTGGAGATAAGGGCTATATAAAGAAAGAGCTCTTTGAGAAACTATTCGATAGAGGTCTAAAACTCGTCACTAAAGTGAAAAAAGGTATGAAAAATGCACTGATTTCGCTGAAAGAGAAGATTTTACTAGGGAAAAGATCGATTGTTGAAACGGTTTTTGGCTGCCTAAAAAACAAATTTGAACTTGAGCACACTCGGCATAGATCCACAGTAAATTTCTTGGTACATATTTTTTCTACCCTCATTTCTTATTCAATGCAATCGAAAAAGCCCTGTATTTCTCAGCTTTACTTCGTTGGTTAATCCATAACTGGGGTTTATGAAACTTCACTTGCGTTCACCATACCACTAAGCCTAGCCCTCCAACCACATGATGCTTGTAGTTTATGCTTTCTCTCACGATTGAGCATCTTCTTTTTCAAGAGGAGGTTCATTGTCCGCATCGCTCGGCACCAACTGGTTGCCCGATTCGCACTGATGCATAGACTCAGATGGCAAAACATCTGGTTTAATAAGTTTTAGAATCCTTTCAGTTTCTTTCTGAATGAATTCCTCTCCTTTTAAACAATATGACCGAAGACTTTCAGGTCGCACCATTTCAATTATTAGCTGAGTTCCAGTGGAATCAGTACAGAGAACATCAACAATACTTTGTTTATCAGAGGCAACTTCGGGATCCATAATAACCTCAGTTATGGATTAGAAAATAGATAAAAGTATAACTAAGAAGAGGGAAACAGGGTAAACTCGAGTATTTTAGTAATAATAAGAGGTTACACATGAAGAAAGATATTACAGAACTGTACTGTTGCGTCGAGGATTTTTGTCGTGCGGTAGATGATAATTTTGCAAATAGGTTCTTATCAAACGGCAAAAAACCAACCAGAGTACCAGAAATAGCGCACTCAGAAATTCTAACCATAATCCTATTATACCATAAATCACCATGTAAAAACTTCAAGGCTTTTTATCTTTGTTATCTTCAGTTATTCTATAGATCAGAGTTTTCAAAGCTGCCTTCATATCACAGATTTATTGCCTTAAAGCCGCGAGTTTTGTGGTATTTAGCATTACTTTTGCAATGGTTTTGTGAACAAGCAAAAATGACCGGGATTTCCTACATAGATTCTACTTCAATAGCAGTATGCCATCGAAAAAGAATCTCAAGAAATAAGGTTTTCAAAGGATTAGCAGAGTTAGGAAAGAATACTTACGGCTGGTTTTTTGGTTTTAAATTACATGTAGTAATCAATGAAATAGGTGAAATTCAAGGTGTTACGCTAACCAGAGGTAACGTCGATGACAGAAAACCTGTACCAACTCTAACCAAAAAACTAACTGGACTTTTGTTTGGAGATAAGGGCTATATAAAGAAAGAGCTCTTTGAGAAACTATTCGATAGAGGTCTAAAACTCGTCACTAAAGTGAAAAAAGGTATGAAAAATGCACTGATTTCGCTGAAAGAGAAGATTTTACTAGGGAAAAGATCGATTGTTGAAACGGTTTTTGGCTGCCTAAAAAACAAATTTGAACTTGAGCACACTCGGCATAGATCCACAGTAAATTTCTTGGTACATATTTTTTCTACCCTCATTTCTTATTCAATGCAATCGAAAAAGCCCTGTATTTCTCAGCTTTACTTCGTTGGTTAATCCATAACTGGGGTCATAATAGTGCTAAGAAACTCAACTTCTTGTATTGGATTTATCTCAGTAAACCCTAAAATATCGTTCAAAAAATGTATGAGAATATTCTTATTTTTTTCCGTTCCAAATATTTTTTTGAAGGTCAAATCCAGCTTAGGGTCGAGAAACTTAGATAAAGCCATAGCCAAAATGCTTAAAAATATTAATAATTATACACACAATTATTCAACCATATTTTTGAAGATAGCTAGTTTCTGTATTTATTTTAAATTGAAGAAAGCTCAAATGTGTTTTTCACAGAATGCAGTCTGGTCACATCACTCTAGCTATACACAACAACTTACTTTCAACAATTTTATTAGCAATAATACGACTTTCACAATCAATATTTATTATATCAGATAGTGAATTAATATCAGTATAACTATCAAAACTTTTCATTGTTGATTCCACTACCTCTACTATTTTTAAAAAGCCGATTCGTGACTTCAAAAATTCATTAACAGCTATTTCATTTGCAGCATTGAACACAATACTGTTTGTTTGTGGAGCGGAAGAGTTTAACACTGCCATGCTAAGCTTTAGCGCAGGAAAATGCTTATGGTCTGGTTCTTGAAAGGTCAATTTTCCTTGCTTTGTTAAATCTAATTTACGATTTAAAGCTGATCTTTCCGGCCAAGATAGAGCATATGAAATAGGGATTGCCATGTCAGTTTCTGCAAGCACAGCAAAGTTGAACCCATCCTTATAAGTTACAATTCCATGTACTATTGACTCAGGATGCACTATTGCTTCAATTTTATCCGGGCTGATGTTAAACAAGTTATGTGCTTCTATTATCTCTAGTGCCTTATTCATCATTGTTGCACTATCAACCGAGATTTTCTTTCCCATATTCCAAGTGGGGTGACTAAGCGCCTGATCTACCATGACATTTCTTAATTGCTCAGAACTATAGTTTAAGAATGGTCCACCAGAAGCAGTAAGTATGATCTTTTCTACGCATTTGTCGTCATTTTGCAAAACTTGAAAAATTGCGTTGTGTTCAGAGTCAATAGGGATTATTTGTACGTTTTTTTCTTTAGCTTTTTTGAGTAATAACTTTCCACCGCAAACAATGCTTTCTTTGTTTGCTAGTGCAATGACTTTAGTACCGCTTTCTATGATGTGCATAACTGGTTCAAGGCCTGCAATGCCAATTATTGCAACAACTGAGAGATCAACAGATATGGTAGCAATATTTGTAGCGCCAATTGCTATTTTTACATCTGTACCAAGTAGGTTTTCTCTTAAATCTTTGTAAAACCTTTCATCGGAGATAGCAACGTATTTTGCATTCAGCAGTTTTGCTTGGTGTGCCAGTAGAGCAAAGTCTGAATGGGCACTTAGTGCTTCCACTTGGTATTCTTCTTTTCTCTTTGAGAGCAAATCTACAGTCTTTTTTCCAACACTTCCTGTTGATCCTAAAACTGAAACCTTTTTCACTAAGACAAACTCATAACAATAGCAACTTTTCTTGCGAACCCAACTATTCAATAGTTTTTAAGCGTTTAACCAAGTTCATGTCCGTGGTCATCGCCAACAGATGGTGAAGGACCAGGTGAAAAAGATTGACCATGGTGATCACCTGCATCATGCATGTCTTGCAAACCATCAGGATTATGAGCTATTTCGTTATTGGCATGAGGGTAATCATCTGAGTGATGTCCATCATCACCATGAGCCATATCCATTCCTTCTGATGGCATATCTTCCCCACCTCCACCTGAAAAATATTCTGCAAGGCCTTCAAGAAATTTTATGCCAAACATATTACCTGATTTTCCAAACAGTGTTACTAAACTACTGCCACTTACCAAACCTTCAAACACGTTACTATAAGCAGCAATCGCCCCTTCATGAAAGTTGAACAACCATTTCATTCCATCGACAACTGTTGAAACAGAATCACTATGACCAAGACCAAAACCACTTTTCTCACCAGCGGCTTCTTGGTGTTGTTGCTGCGCTTGCCATTCTGCAATATTTGGACCTTGAGCTTCACTCATAAATTTTTACTCTCAATCTTAAGCTATTATTTTATCACAAATATTGCAAAATATCAATAGAGCTTTTGAATATAGCTAATACAAACAATTTCTGTCATCCTATATATAGCTAAACTGACTTACGACAATTTGAAAAACTATCATTTTCCAGATGACAGATTTTAACAAAAGCGTTGTGGTAAAGCATCAAGGCGCCGAATGCCAAAAGTTTTAAAATAAATCCTGCCTAGCAGCTTATTTGTTCAGTTAATGAGCTTTTAATTATATTTGTCTTGCATAAATTAAGAAGAGATGGTGGTGTTTGTTTTGTGTTATGGTTTACAGAGATATCTTTAAATGTATCACAAATTGTTTGTGTTATGTCTTGTGTAAGACTGACTCTTTCTCCAATTACGTTTACAATATGAATACCGTCCTCTATCAATTTTGCTAGTAAAGATAGATCATCTGAATTTGTTATTCCTTTATTTTTCAAAAACTCTTCTATCTCTTCCGTTTCTGGTATTGCTGATAAGTCTTTTATTGTTAAGTCTTGAATTTTTGCTAGAGATTCTTGAGTAATTTGCTCATACTTCTGTGTTACAAAAAGCTCTGTGAACTTTATTTTCAATATTTTTTCCCATCGTTCTTTTAGAGTGGTATGCAGTTTCGTTTGAGAATTGAATGAAAAAACGATATCTATTATTTGTAATCTAAATGTGTTACTTATATCTGAAAACAGGTTCCCTTTAAAAATAAGTAAGTTAGAAAGGTAGCGGTTTATTTTATCTCTTACTTTTGAGATAAATCTGCCATCAGCTAAGTGCTCAAATTTAGTATCTTTTATGATAGAGAATACGGATTCATACCTAGCTTTTATGGTCGTTTCGAGGAGAAGTTGAAACAATCCAACATTTTCAAGAAAAGCTCTTTTCTGCTGGTCAGATTCATTGTGCGGAACATCATCATGTGTATGTGTGTAAAAGGCAAATTTTATGTGCTGTGGATTAAACACGTAAGAAAACTTTTCTGTTGTGTTTAAATAGCTTGCCTTATAAACCATATCATTTTCTTGCAATGTCCACCACAAGTTAATACGATTCAATATTTCTCTCACCTTATTACCATCAAATCTTTTATCTGAAAGCATTTGTAGTACTTTATCCCGAGAATTGAACATTTTACTATTTAAGAGCGCATGAGTTGCTTCGGGATCTTTTTCAAAAGCAACTATTAGATTATCTAAAATGTTTTTATTTTTACTTTTATCATCCAAGCAATCAAAGAATGCTAAAACTTCGTCAACATTTGCACAGTTTTCATATAGCTTAGTGCTGCAGATTTTTCTAAGGACCCTGATAGGAATACCCCTGAACCTATAAAACAACCTATTATTTGTTAACAACAGGTGCAGATTACTTATATCAGAAGCTGTTGTTTTAAGATCAAAAATTTCCCTTAACCCCAAAAAAGTACTATAGCCATTGCATTCTAATGTATGTGGCAGAACATTGTTAATATCATCAATATGTTTTAAATTATCAATCACATCTTTATCTTCCAACATTGAAGTGAGGTTATCAAACTCGCGTTCACTCATCTCTTTACGCAAAAAATGTTTGATTATTAGCATTAAACCAGATTGTGCGCCTAAGTTAGAAGGAATTAAATCCTTTTTGAGAAACAACTTTTTTAAATTGTCTTGCATTACCTTCTTACTGTAGCACCCATTGTACTCATATCCAAGAAATATGCGCAGGTATTCAGCCATTTGCACAGCAAGCATTTGTTTGTTTCTAAAGGCATCAGACATGTTTTTTGCTAAGTCATGATCATCAAACAAATCTATAACATTGGATAATCGTAAGATGCGCATATATTCCTGGTCCCTCACTGAAGATTCATTTAACTTGAGCAGTGTTTTAAGTAATCCTATATCAATATCATTAACTACTTTAATAAGCCTTTCATGCGTGTCATAAATTTCATGTAGACAGCAGTTACTATACCTATCTTTTTGAATTAAAGGCTTTGAGCTACTTAGGCCTAAATAATCGAATATGATTTTTGATTTCTCTTTATCGGAAATCTTAGTAGTGACATCTGTCACAAACTCTAGGTGTGTTTCATAAAAATGGAAAGGTGTATCATCTTGTATACTAAAGTCGCTATCTTTAAGAAGTGCTACTAATAGTTTTCTATTACTATCTTTCATCTTAAAAAAAGTTTCAGAGTCTTCTATATATGAATAGAAGTCCACATTATGGAATTGGGTAATAGATAAGCTAAAAATTCTACTAAATTTAATTCCTTCCTTAATCCACAAAGACAAAAAGAACTCAGGAAAAAGTGTAATTTTTGCGACTGTCAATAAAGTACTAATTGATAAATGTAGCCCTAAAGCTAGTACTGCACATGGCAAATATAGCACTACTAATGGAGCAATAATAATATACTTTAATGCTTTGTTTATACTTTCTGTATTCCAGATGTTAGAAACCAAGAGACTTAATGCTACAAATGGAGCTGCTACTATAAAGAACAGTGCTGTCAGTGGCAGCATTATAGATTGATATAAACGTTTTCTTATGTGCTTCACCGCCATTATAGCTCCGTAATTACTACTTCAATTAAACATACTTTAAGAATCGAGCTTTGTCAATTTTTATGTTAAACTGTTTAGTGCTTACAATCTCGTTTGTGAACCTATAGCTATATATAACGAATGAATTTTTTTATATATTCGTTATTAGTATTTTGTATTTCCTGAACAGTTCCATGGGAAATGATCTCCCCTTCATATAATACTGCTATTTTGTCAGCTATTTTAAATGCGCTATGAATATCATGTGTAATCGTGATAATTGTAGTGTTAAGATCTTTAGATAATTTTATTATTATCTCGTTTACTATATCTGACATAATTGGGTCCAATCCTGAAGTTGGTTCATCCAATATGATAATTTCTGGGTTGTGTGCAATCGCCCTTGCAAGTGCCACTCTTTTTTTCATTCCACCTGACAACTCTATTGGAAACATATCTGCTATGTTTTCCTCTAGTCCAACATCATTTAACTTCTCGATTGCTAGCTGTTTTGCCTCTTTTTTGCTGATATTAAAGCGCTTTTTATAATTGAAAGATATATTTTCCCACACTGTAACGTAGTCAAATAAAGCGGAATTTTGAAATAAGACTCCAAATTTATTTTTGCTTTTACTATTTATTTTAATAGACCCTGAGTCTGGTGTCAGCAAGCCAATGATTGTTTTTGTTAATACAGATTTGCCACTTCCTGATCCGCCAAGTATGACTAATGATTCCCCTTTTAATATATCGAAACTTAGATCTTTTAGTACTGTCCTATCATCAAAAGATAAGCTTAAGTTCAATATTGATATTATGGGGTTACGCATGTATCAAAGTAATTATGTAGTTTGCTAAAATGATCAGTATGGACGATAAAACAACAGTTGATGTTGTAGCAACACCTACTCCTCGTGCACCTTCTTTGCAATGGTAACCGTAATAGCAACTTGAGACAGAAATTATGGCGCCAAAGGCAGTTGCTTTAGCTAGCCCAGTTATAAAATCGTACGTATTAAAGAACTGAGCTGTGTATTTTATGTATATATTTAAATTGTGGTTAAATTCGAAGACTGCAGTGATACATCCTCCAAATATTCCTATTAAATCTGCACATACTGTAAGTATGGGAAATACTATGATTGACGCTAAAATCCTTGGTGCAATTAAATATTTAAAAGGGTTGATGTTCAAGGTTGTAAGTGCATCTATTTGCTCGGTGATGCGCATTGTACCAATTTCTGCTGCAACTGATGATCCAACCTTTCCTACCATTATTAAGCTGATCAAAACTGGTCCTAACTCTTTAATGATAGTGATCGTAACAAGTTTGGGTATTATCTGCTCTTGGTTAATTAATGGGTCACTCAAGCTGCTTTGTAAAACTATCGCCGCTCCTATAAAAACTCCAGTGAGCCCAACAATTGGCAGAGAGAAAAAGCCTATCTCTATAATTTGTCTTGCTACGTTGCTAAAATAATATGGTGGTAGGAAGCAGTGGTATAGAGATTGAATAAAAAATATGAATGCACTACCAAGCCTTAACAAAAAATTGATAAAGTACCTACCAATTATTCTAACACTATTTATATCAAAAAAGCTCACTTTGTATTCATTTTAGCTAGAGTTACTGATTTTATTAAAATTTTTATTAACTTTATCGCAAAGTATAGCTGAGATATGTTTTAAGTTCAATATACTTGATGTTTTAATTCATATAGCTAACCCAAGAAAGATTTCCCTAGTCATACCGCGATTCATTCCACAACTGTACGGACATTGTCTATCAGGAGGGCAATGCCTCCTTCTCCTGTCATCCGAGTAGCTGACACTGGGATCTCATTTCACCTTATAAGGAACCAGTGTCAGCTACTTGGATGACAAGAAGAGGGCTACTCGGATGACAAGAAGAGGGCACTGCCGTCATAAAGGAACCAGTGTCAGCTACTTTCATGACACCCTGACAACCGTCCCCGCTACGTGTTAGCGGGATCTAGAGATACCGCGGCGGTATGACGCAGATTGCTGTCATTCCAGTGCTTGGCACTGGAATCCAGTTTTCCATATAATCTCATCGAAAATGTTTTTCTATGCTAGTTTACAAGCAAACTTTTCTGGATCCCAGTGTCTGGGCACTGGGATGACAGGAGAAGGAAGCACTTGGATGACAGAAGAGGGGCTACTCGGATGACATTATAAGGGCTACTCGGATGACAGGCTAACCGTCCCCGTTACGTGTTAGCGGGATCTAGAGATACCACGGCGGTATAGCTACACCTTTTACTTAATGCAAGAAGTCTATTATTGCTGATCGTATATTATTCAAATTGTAACTTTATTTTTCATAATTAATTTATTGACAAAATTTGATAATTGAGTTATTATTAAATTATCGTTAACAAGTGAGGTAAAAAAATGATGACATCCAATAATTCCCCATTGCTAAAAGATAGTCAGAAAACTAAGGGGACTATATGGAAACCTTTAATTGCTGTTTCATCATTATCTATATTTAGTTTTATATCTGGTCAATATCTTTCTTATGTTATTGTAGCAGTTTCTGGTTCTGGTGCCATTGCAGCAGTTCCTTTAGCAATTTTTGCTGTTTCTGCGGTTGTTGCATTGATTTCAACAATATATCTCATTAGACTGGCCGTTTCTAGAGCTGACAGTAAGAAAGAAGCAGGTCTTGATGGAGAGGAATCTGGCCATATTGCATCTCAAGAACCACAAAAATTTGTGTGTGAAAATTGTACTAATCTGGAGAATAAATCAAATGTACCTGCTCCTCAATCACCTCCAGTAACGTTTGGAACACAACCAAGTGTCAGTGCACCACCACCTCCTCCTCTGCCTCTATCAAGCGGTGCACCACCTCCACCTCCACCACCTCCTCCCCCTACAACACCAACCGATCCGCTTGCAGCGTTGAAGAAAAGAAAAGGAGGTGAAACTAGTGGTCCTGCATGTGCATCTAATGATGGTCCTGGTACTAATTTCGTTGATTTGGCTAAAGAAGCAGTGGAAAGGAGCGGCAAGCTTAGAAAAGTTAATCCAAACAATGATGGGCAACAAGGTTCTGTAAAGGGGTCAGATGCAGTAGAAAGTAATCAGGGCACTGACGAAAAAGAAACACAAGAAGAGTACGTTGCAAGACTTGATAACGTGCAAAAAAAGAAGAACACTGATCCTCTTACTCAAGCTTTGTACAGAAGAGCTGAAGCAATGGGGAATAATTACGATAGTTCTGACGATGAATCTACTAGTACAGGGAAATGGGAAGAAGAAGATGAACAGCAGGAACTTTCAGACTCCCAACAAGACGAAAAAAGGGGAACAAGCGCTCTTGACAGTGGTAACGTATCTGGTGATGATGAAACAAGCCAAGGAGCTGGTGTGCAGGCATCTTCAGGCTCCCCATTAAGCAAGGAAAGAAGCGGGTCTTTTGACAGTGATTATGGATCTGATGATAATGTAAAATCTGAACCCACACCTCCGTCACATCCTGTGCCAAAGGGAGAGAAGCCACCGATACCGCCTAAGCCTGCTGGTTTACAAATGGAACCTGAAGTTCCTCCTGCATCACAAGTAAATGAGATGAAAGATCCATCTACTCTTTCTGTTAGGGAAAAGGCTAAGGTGTTTGAAAATTAAAGGTAAAAGAAGAGAAGTGTATGGTATTTCCCTTCTTCTTCAAAATAAGTTTACCTACAGGTCTGATTGTATTAAGATTACTTAGTACAATCAGACCTATTATATGCGTTTATCCAAATATTATTTGCCAACTCTAAAGGAAAAGCCTGCCCATGCTAAAATTATCTCCCATCAATATTCTTTACGTGCAGGTTTAACAAAACAGGTAGCATCTGGCATTTATTCCTGGTTGCCGCTTGGTCTGCGCGTGCTTAAAAATATTGAAGATATTATCAGAGATGAAATAGATAAATCTGGTGCAATTGAAGCATTAATGCCTTGTGTCCAACCAGCAAATCTTTGGCGAGAATCAGGGCGTTACGATGATTACGGTAAGGAAATGCTACGCATAAAGGATAGGCATGAGGAAGATATGCTTTTCGGTCCAACTCATGAGGAGGTAGCAACTGATCTAATTAGAGATGTGATAAAGAGTTACAAAGATTTGCCACTTTGTTTGTATCATATCCAGTGGAAATTCCGTGATGAGGTAAGACCACGTTATGGTGTTATGAGGGGCAGGGAATTTTTGATGAAGGATGCGTATAGTTTTGATGTGGATTACGAAGGTGCACTGAATTCATATAATTTGATGTACAAAACTTACATAAAAATCTTCAAACGCATGGGCCTAACTCCAATTGGAGTGAGAGCGGATACAGGACCAATTGGAGGAAATTTGAGCCACGAGTTTCATATATTGGCAAACACTGGTGAGAGCACTTTATATTATGACAACAAATTTTCTGAACTACTAGAGAGTGAAGATATTGAAAGTTTAAAGAGTATATACGCAGTTGCAGATGATATGCATGATCCTGAGACTTGCCCTATATCACAAGAACAGTTAAATGTTAGTAAGGGTATTGAAATAGGGCATATTTTTTATTTTGGCGACAAATATTCAAAGCCTATGAAGGCAAGTGTTACTTCTCAAGATGGAAAAAATGTCAATATACATATGGGTTCGTATGGCATTGGGGTTTCAAGACTTGTTGGTGCAATAATAGAAGCTTTTCATGATGATAAAGGAATTATCTGGCCAGAATCGTTAGCTCCTTTCAGAATTGGTTTAATCAATTTACAACCGAAAGTAACGGAGGCTGCAGATAAAATATATAAAGCTTTGAAAAGCGATGAAGTGCTTTACGATGATACGGAAGGGAGTGTAGGAGTAAAATTTTCTAGAATGGATCTGATAGGCTTGCCGTGGCAAATAATTGTCGGAAAGAAAGCGGTAAGTGAAAATATAGTTGAAATAAAAAATAGAGCAACTGGGAAAATAGAGGAAATAAAGATTGAGGAAGCAATAAATCACTTTAGCACAAAATGATACGCGGTATCGGCACTGACATAGTATATATACCAAGAGTATTGAGGATATTACAAAAATACGGGGAAAAATTTCTCAATAGAATCTACACTGAAAAAGAAATAGAGCTAAGTAGAAAGTATAATAGCCAAGAAGTAAGGGCAAAATATTTTGCTAAGCGCTTTGCGGCAAAGGAGGCTTTTATTAAAGCATTAGGCAGTGGTCAGGGCATTACAATGAAAGGTATAGAAATATACAGCGATGTAAGAGGAAAACCATATATTGCTGTCAGAAAGGATTTCATCTCAAAGGACTACAAGATTCACCTTTCTTTAAGTGACGATGGAGATTACGCTACTGCATTTGTTGTAATTTGCATCTGTAGCTCACACAGATAAAGTTTACTCTTTTGTCATCCTATGCACAACTGTACAAACATTCATAGCACTGGGATGACATCTTTGTTGTGTTTAACAAAAACAAATGTTCGTACAGCTATGGAATGAATCGCGGTATAGCTATAGCATATACAACAACTAAAAAAAATAGCAGTTTTTCTATGATTTGAGTATAATTCTAGCTTTACCTAAGCAGAAAATTTAATGTTAACGTATCTTTCCTTACCATTTTTTATTACTGAGAATTATTTATTAATTACTGCGTTAATTCCACTTTTAAGTGCGTTAGCTATTTTTTTTACTAGTAAATGGCCAAAAGTAAGCAGTAGCGTTACTGTTGCTTCTTCTATGCTTCTATTTGCGTATACGTGTCTGTGCACTTTATATTGGGTGTATGATGATCATTCTCAATTTATCCTCATGGATTTTGGTAATAATTTGCATATTAGTTTAAAGCTAGAGTCTACCGGAGTAATATTTAGTTTATTAATATCATTTTTATGGATACTGACCAGTATATATGCAATATGTTATATGCAGAACAACTATGCTGATAGCAATCACTCAAGTTTTCTATGCTTTTTTTCAATATCGATTAGCTGTGCAATGTTTATTGCTTTTTCTGGAGATTTGCTCACTACATTTGTCTTTTATGAGCTTCTAACTATTAGTACATACCCTCTGATTACTTATAACTCAACAAATGAATCAATGATTGCAGGACGCTATTACTTTGGTGTGCTATTTTTCTCTTCTTTGGTATTATTTTTTCCTGCAATAGGCCTTTTATATAATGAATTTCATACTTTAGACTTTGTAAGTGGTGGAATATTCAAATTTGATACTTCACTCATCACTTTCATTGCAGTGTGTTTTGCTATGCTGATTTACGGAATAGGAAAAGCTGCATTAATGCCAATGCATTTTTGGTTACCAAAAGCAATGGTTGCACCAACTCCTGTGAGTGCACTACTGCATGCTGTTGCTGTTGTGAAATCCGGAGTTTTCATCATCATAAAAGTTATATTATACACTTTTGGCGTCGATAACATGCAACGTTTTGTGCAGCAAAATTGGTTTGCTGGAGGGTGGCTTCCGTACGCTGCTGGATTTACTATTATTACTGCATCATTGATTGCACTAAAGCAAAAAGAATTAAAGAAATTGCTTGCTTACTCTACCATCTCTCAATTGTCATATATTATATTGTTCGCTTCAATTTTTAGTGAGCTCAGCATGAGGGTTGCAATTTTTCAATTAGTTTGCCACGCATTTGCAAAAATCACTTTGTTTTTCATTGCCGGAGCAATAATAACGAAAGCAGGTGAGAAATATATAGATAAAATTCACGGTATAGGACGCAGTATGCCAATTAGCATGACAGCATTTACTATAGGTGCATTGTCTATGATAGGGGTGCCGCCTGCTCCGACTTTTTGGGGTAAATTTCTCATTTTTCAAGCTGTTTTCAACTCTGGCAATGTAATACTTTCTGTGTTTGTAACTCTAGTGTTAATTGTTAGTACTATACTTAACGCTCTGTACTTTTTACCGATGATTTACAATGCCTTTTTCTTAAAACCTTCTCGAAATTACTTTATTAAAAAAACACCAATGCTTCTAGTTTTACCTCCAGTTATTACTGCTACATGCACTTTGGTTATTTTTTTTAGCTACCAAGTAATATTTTGAATGTGATCATCTATATTTATAACCATTAACAATAAATTTAAATGGTATTATACCAGCCAGAGTTGCTTTTATATTCGACAAAGTGAAGCTAATCTCCACAGTATCCTCCTTATTTTGCTCGGTTGTAAAAACTACAGTAGCATTTCCAGCAAATGTAACTAGGTCCTTGGTCGATCGGTCAATAGATAATGTTATTACGTTTATGTTGGTAATTTTTCTTTTGGATGAAACAGCTTCATTATTCGTTTTTTCCTGAAAGCCTTGATAGATTTTATGTATAGAATTGTTTCTTATAAAATTTTCTTGGTACTTCGGTTCAACGATCTTAATGGACTCATATATTTCGATGTATTTACTTATTAAGTACCTCGCTGTGGAAGTGTATTCATCTTCCTTTTTACTGAAACTAAGCTTATGCATTGCAGAGAACTCATCTTCTGTGTGGTTCATATACTTCACAAAATTTAAATCTTTTTTAACAGGAAATAACAGGTATATGTTTAATGTTAATAAACATAAGCATACTAGGAGAAGCGATACTATTAATGCCATCCAAGATCTTTCTGCTACACAAAACAGATACCTATGACAGTACCATTCGACTGCTTTACTGAAATAACTTTTGTTTTTTACTGATTCAAGCAATTTATCTTCCATAACACAATACTACCAGACCTAATTATAATAACAATAAGCTTAGATACTCTAAAAAAAACTTTAAAATATGTCTAAATTTTCCCAAATAGGATGAATGATTATATCACCTTGTTCTGCAATGAGGTAGAATTTATCGATTTTGCTCACATCTATATTTATCATTTTTACACTGAAATTTTCAGGATCATAAGTATTACTTTCTACACTTTTGTGATAATTATAATAATGTAATTTATTTTGATCATCAAAATAACCAAATTCATCAGCAAAGGTTCCCACTTTTCTACCTTTACCACTTTTGACTAGCTCAAATAGATCAATTACATGGTTTTGGGATCCAGGCTCAATAGGGCCTTCTGCAGCAAAAAATTTAGGTGCATGACCAACGTATTCCTTAAATTTTAGATTATGAGTCTTTTTTACACTACCAAAATCCACAAATTTATATTCATCTGAAATACCAGAATATTGTGGATCATACTTTTTATATTCAAAAAACTCGTTACCTAAAAAATTACAAAACGTTAATTTATAATCATCATGATCGGATTTAACGACTTTAAGGTAATGAAAATCTCTAGGAATCTTTACTTCCTCTTCCGTAATATGATTACGTACAACAAGCTCACCATTTAGCATATGATAGCCAATTTTTGGCAAAGTGGCTATATTGATTGCCTTGTTTAACTTAAAATTTGCCTCATAGATGCCGCTTAACAACTCCTTTCCTTTTTCTAAGGTGACGTCCTGGTCTAAAGCTATATTCTTGATTGAACTCAATTCTTTCTGCATGTTCAGTATGGCTTTTGTCAAAACTTCTATTGATTGCCATACAGTTAATTTATTATCAGTCAAATTATATACTTCAAGAATTAAATTAACAGAATTTTATCATGAATTTATGTTAAAAGTATTATACTTTGTAAACTTATGTCATGATATTAACTACATTAGCTAAAACATGCTTTTTATCTAAGTGGAGTTGCTTAGCAATAACAAAAAGTTCATCTATTTTTTTCCACCGACTTAGCAGAATTTCAACATCATTTACCTCTCTCTTTATGCTTTCTAAAATGAAGGCCTGAATTATATATGATGCTAGTTCTAGTTCGATTTCGCTATTAATTACTTTATTAATCATATTGGGATTCTTTAAATCATGAAGAAATTTATAAAAGCATTTATATGCTTCATAAGCATCACTACTTATTGCATTTATTATCATTCCTGGCATTCCAGGAAATAAAGTAATCATTTCGTCAAACGTTTGATCATCAAATTTACATTGAGATGAAGCAACTTGCTTTGTTTCATCATAAGTTAATGGAAGTAAATTTAGCTGAAAGCACCTACACAAGATAGTGGTTTGTATATCATATGGCTTATGGCTAATTATAAATATCTTAGAATTTTTTGGCGGCTCTTCTAATATTTTCAATATTGCGTTTTTAGCGTTATTAGTCATTGCCTCTAAGCTATCTATTATAGCTATTTTGTGTTCTGATTGAATGGGACTTAAGTGTAGAAAGTTTTTCATTTCTCTGACTTTTTCTATTCCGATAGTATCACCTTCAACAATGTGTAAGTCCAATGCTACTTCATTATAGCTTTTTATGAGTAACCAATTGGAGAAGGATTTTGCAAGCGTTGCTTTTCCTATACCTTTTTTACCACAGATCAGCCAAGACTGAACAGATAAGTTGTTCATTAATTTTTTTTTGGCCTGGTTGTGACCTATTACTCTTTTCATTTTTTCTCCTATAGATCTTAGTTTGAAAATGCGTTGTTTACTGTTTGTAATGAAATTGCACCTTCCCTTAAAACCTTAATCTTATCTTCGGTTAAGTCAATAATAGTAGATTCTGTACCAGAAACTAGTTCATCATCTTCAATCACTACAGATAAATGTTGCTTAATGGATTGTGGTATATCGTCTGCCTTACATACACTTTTTTCTCCTGAAATATTTATACTAGTTGCAACTATTGGAACTTTCAGTTTATTTAATATTGAAATTGCAATAGGATGCTTAGGGATTCTGATGCCTATACTATCTTTAAAGAATTCGTTTGGCAATATATTATTGTTTTCAAGTGGTAAAATGTAGGTAATTGGCCCAGGGGAAAAGTAGTTTATTAAATCAATATACTTTTTCTTTACCTTTGCTATGTTTGTCAAATTGTAAACATCACTGACAAATATAGAGAGTGGCTTATCTTGAGAGCGTTTCTTTACCTGGTATATTTTTCCTATAGATTCATTATTGAGTGCATTACAAGCAAGAGCATACACTGTTTCTGTTGGAAAACACACTAACAAGTTGTTCTGTATTGCATTTATTATTTTAGATATCATATAGCTAGAAACTTATTCATAACAACTAAATCAGCATTGTATCTTATATAGTAACTGCTAGTTTGTATCCGTTCAGGATAGCGGCAAGACCATAGAGTAAAAGTGAGTTTACAACAAATGGTGTCATCCCAGTGCTTGACACTGGGATCCAGGAATTTTATTAAGTTGGTAAGCATAAAAGTAGCCGTTTTATGTTAAAATACAACATTTTGATGATTATGAAAAAGCTGGATTCCAGTGTCAAGCACTGGAATGACATCGTTTACTATGTACCATATTGCAATGTTTGTACAGCTGTGTGTCACGCACTTTGCTTCAATATTTGCACATTAGCCACTCTTCTAAACAGATACGCTAGTTTTTGTGAATATAATACAACGCAGCTTACCATTTGTTATGCAGACTTGCTACAACCCAAACTCTTCATTGATTTTATCCATTATTGCCTGTGGTGGATCCTCTCCCCATCCTGAATACAAAATCTCTCCATAGTCTGCAACATCTATAGAGCCAGTTCTGCTTTTTGCTAGAAACATTTCTCTTTTCTCTTTATCAACTAATACATAATGCCACGCTGATTTTCCACGATCTTTACCACGGACTAAGTATATAAGATCTGACCTACTTCTTTTTGTTGCATCAGCAAAAGATCTTTCATTGACAGTTCTGCTTTTACTTTTTATGCCGCCACTTTCAGAAAAAGCTTCCTTGGATTCGGTTTTTTTGCCTGCTAATTCAGAAATTTTTCCTTTTTCCCCTAATGCCCGTTCTTTGGTGTTTTGAGACGAATACTTACTGGAAAAACCTTCCCCTGTACCGCCAGGAGTCCTGTTTGTGAAACGCTTAGTAAATGAATTATTGTCGTTGTTTTCTGCCATAAAAATCTCCAAACTTTAGATTGTAGAATCCAAACTTTTACTACACTTTATCATATGTTAATTAAATTAATATAAATGAAAAATAATATAGTAATTATTACAGGAATTACGGCCTCAGGTAAATCAGAATTATGCGATAACCTGATAGAAAAATATGGAAATATTAGTATAATAAATTGTGATTCAAAGCAGGTATATGAAGAAATTCCCATAATTACTGCTCAACCACCAAAGCAAGAAGTATTTTATAAACTATATGGTTATGTTTCAGCAAAAGAAAATTATTCCGTGGGTCTATGGTTAGAAGATTTAGAAAAAGAAGTTAATCACGCATTAGAAAATGCTCAAATACCTATCATCACTGGAGGAAGCGGGCTTTACATCAGCAGTTTAATCAAAGGCTTATCATCAATGCCACAAATAAGTCAGGAAGTGAGGAAAAATGTAAGCGAATTAAGGAAAAATTTAAGTAAAGAGGAGTTTTACAAATTAGCGCTAAGCAAAGATCCAAGGATTCAAGGTAAAGTGTTCATGAATGACTCGCACCGCCTTTCAAGGGCACTTGAAGTTATCACTGAAACTGGCAAGTCAATTTTTGTATGGCAAGAGAATAGACAGCCTCCTTTATTCGATAATTTTAAGATATATACAATTTTGCCTAAACGTGAGGATGTATACCAAAAAATAAATTCTCGTTTTATCAAAATGATTGAAAATGGAGCAATTGATGAAGTAAAAAAGCTACTTAGCATGAACCTATCTCCAAACTTACCAGCTATGAAAGCACATGGAGTGCCAGAAATTATAAAATACTTAAAAGGTGAGATTACTTTAGACGAAGCGATACAAATTGCTCAAACAAACACAAGACATTATGCAAAACGTCAGTATACCTGGTTTAAAAACCAATTTCCAAATGCTGAAATGATTGATTGTGCAAACAAGCTTTGAGATATTTTAATTATCAGTTCCCAGGTGCATTTCTATGTTCATTGCTATGGGCAGGAGGTTCTACACTTTCCAGATGGCTGTTCACTTCCATCGGATCGCCTAAACCCTGTTCTATTTCTACTTCAAACTTAAACCCAAATTTCTCGCAGAATTTTTGGAAATACTCTTTAATAATATCAAATAAATTTTTGCCATCAATTTTGTAATTTTTCAGTTCTCGAGGAGCAGTAAGTGACAATTTACCATCTTCATATGTTACATTTTTATCACCTTGAGACTTAAGTGTGAGTTCTAGCGAGCTATCCAATTTACATAATTCTTCTTCTGGTTTTGTTAAAGTGCAAACTGCAATTTTTTCTTCAATTCTGATTGTTGCATGACTTGGATCACTACAATCAATATATGTTGTATGACTAGAACCGAAAACTAACTCATATGCCATAGCTACATGAAAAAGAGGTTTATTCTCACCGTATAATGCACCTACGTAGCCTGCTTGATTACAATTGATAACCAGTTCTTCCAAAATAGAATCACTTGGAACTTGAGCTTCAGCATATTTAAATATTTCCTTAAAAACTTTTCTTGCAAATGGGCGGTAGTCTTCATTTTTACCTTCACTTTTTGGCAGTAAACTGTCATGTTCTTTGTATAGCTTGGCAATAAAATCCCTACTTATGCTTTTCTTATTAATAACAAAATCCATTCTGCGAAGATCGCAGAACGCTGTATTACCAGAATTTGCTTCAGCATTGTCTTTACCAGCTCTTAACTTACTAAAATCAAACTTTTCTGCTTGAGCTTTTAGTGTAACTATTGGATTTTCCTTTTCTTCTGGTATAAAGTTATTCATTGTTAACACCTCGATATAGACTACTAACAGTATGATAGTACATGAAAATGATTAATAAGTCAATAAAAATATTTTATATAAACGCAAGTTCTATGATAGCAAATAGTTTGACTATAAGGTGACAGGATCTTAAGAAGGCTCTATATTATTGATAAACAGCTTTATGAATCTCAATGAGCAACCCGATATACTGACTTTTTTGAGCAGCAAACTAGAGAATATACCTAAGTTTCATTCCACAATATTGCCTAAACTTTGTGGTGGGGACAAAGTGGTGGACCTGCTATTTTATAGGCCGCTCAGTTATGTGGATAGAAGTAAGTCACTACTTGATGCTCAAGTTGGAGAACTTACAACTTTCATGGCAAAAGTTTATGAACATCAGCCGCCCACTTTTAGAGGTAGACCATATAAAATAGTTGTTGAAAGTGAGAGTCAGTATATGTTCATAGTCTTTTTTAATTACTCAGTTAAGTATTTATATAAACTATTTCCAATTGGAGCGAATGTGATCGTCAGTGGCAAGCTCGAAAAATTTGCTGAGCATTGGCAAATTACTCATCCAGATTACGTGTCGCTTGACATCAACCAATTTAAAGAAATAGCTTGCATAGAGCCAGTTTACCAATTATGCCGTGGCATTACCAATAAGCGCATTGGGAACATAATAAGCTCTAATCTAAAAGAATTGCCTGATTTACCAGAGTGGATAGATGATACATTAATCAAGCAAAAAAAATGGTTAAGTTGGAGGGAAAGCATCATAAAGTTGCACAGACCAAGCTCATTAGCGGAAGCGGAAGTTTGTAGAAAAAGGCTTGCTTATGATGAATTATTTGCGTATCAGCTAGCACTGAAACTTGCAAGAAAAAATCATGTGAAAGAAAGGGGAAGAGAATTTATAATATTGAGTAAATACAAAGAACAAGTTTTAAATGAATTATCGTTTCAATTAACAAATGATCAAATTCGCGCAATAGATGAAATCTCAGAGAGGCAAAAATCCAAGTACCGCATGATAAGCTTGCTGCAAGGTGATGTTGGTAGTGGCAAAACTGTAGTTGCACTTTTTGTGATGCTAAATGTGGTAGAAAACAACATGCAGGCAGCTCTAATGGCACCAACTACTATCTTGGCGGAGCAACATTATAATTGGATTGAGGAAGTTTTATCCTGTACCGATATAAAAGTTGCTTTGCTTACTAGTAAAACTTCGCGCAAGGAAAGAAAGATTATTATGAACGAACTTGCAAGTGGTGTTTTAAATATAGTGATTGGCACTCATGCACTATTTCAAGCTAATGTTACATTTAAAAATTTAGGGCTTGCAGTCATAGACGAGCAACAGCGATTTGGAGTGATGCAGAGAAATCGCTTGGTAGGAAAAGGAGAAAATGCCGATATACTTTTCGTTACTGCAACTCCCATTCCAAGAACCTTGCAGCAAGCTATGTATGGTGACGTTGAATGTTCAATTTTGAAAGAAAAACCAAAATCCAGATTGCCAATAAAAACTGTAACTATGAACATTAGTAGGGTGCCAGATGTTACTAAAAAGCTAAAAGATGCTATAAACAGGGGCGAAAAAGCATATTGGATTTGTCCATATATAGAAGAAAACAAAGAGACCAATATTGCTGCAGCAGAGATGCGCTTTCAGGAATTACAAAAAACATTTTTTGATAGAGTCGGGATAATACACGGAAAATTGACTCAGGAGCAGAAAGATCAAGTTATGTTTTCCTTCAAAAGAAATGAATTTTCTTTGCTTGTTGCAACCACTGTGATAGAAGTTGGTATAGATGTGCCAGATGCAACCATTATGATTATAGAAAATGCAGAGCAATTTGGGTTATCGCAATTGCATCAGTTAAGAGGCAGAGTAGGGCGAGGAAACAAGCCATCTTTTTGTGTATTATTATACGATAATTTAAGTAAAAGCTCATCTTCAAAGTTAAAGATCATGTGTGAGTCACAGGACGGATTTTACATTGCTGAAAGGGATATGATGCTAAGAGGCAGTGGAGATATTTTAGGCACAAAACAATCAGGATGTATGGAATTTAAATTTGCTGATTTATATCAGGACAGAGAGCTGCTCAATCTCGCGTATAATAACGCAAAAGGCACAATGGCTGATTTTGAATTACTGCTTGATATATTTGAATATAGAAGTAGATTACATTTTTCAAAATTTCAGTAGAGAATCATTAAGCTCAGGTAGGCATAGCAAGTAGTGAAAAGAAGGAAAAGCTAAAGAGAAGTGGTGATGTACAGTCCCAGAGTGTGATGGTGAGGATTTAGCATAAATAAATCAGGAGCACTGTAAACATATAAATTCATAAGGAGTAAGACCCTTAAGAGTTTTGAGTCTCTTTGCATAATTATAAGCGATAACAAAGTTATAAAGGTGTTCTTTAAGTTGCTGATGCGATTGATAGTAATACTTCTTAACTGTAGCATCCTTTAAAGTTTTATTCATACGTTCAACTTGCCCATTTGTCCAAGGATGGCTAACTTTTGTCAAACAATGTTCAATGCCGTTGTCTGTACAAACTCTATCAAATATGTGCTTGAAAGCATACTTATGACGCTTCTGGTTGGTAAATTGTATGCCGTTATCTGTTAAAATGGTATGTATTTTATATGGTAAGGTTTTAATCAAATTACGTAGAAACTCAGCAGCTATGGGTTTTGTAGCAGTATTATGCAACTCAACATAGGTAAATTTAGATGTTCTATCTATTGCAACAAACAAATATAGCTTACCTTCTTCTGTTCTGACTTCTGCAATATCAATATGCTATAGGGTATTGTTTGAACTTCTTTTTTGGTTTAACTTCACCATCAACATCTGGTAGTCTACTAATAATAAAAATTCACATATACAGGAAAGATTGGTAACATTACTTGAATAGGGACCGTTATTGTAATTATGCCAAAACGCACAGATATAGAATCTATATTAGTAATAGGAGCAGGCCCAATAGTTATAGGTCAGGCATGCGAGTTTGATTATTCCGGAACTCAAAGTTGCAAGGTATTAAAGAGCGAAGGCTATAAAGTCATTTTAGTTAACTCCAACCCCGCAACTATAATGACAGATCCTGAATTCTCTGATGCAACTTATATTGAGCCGGTACTACCTGAAATCATAGAGAAAATTATAATTAAAGAGAGGCCAGATGCAATATTGCCAACAATGGGCGGGCAAACAGCACTTAATTGTGCAATAAAACTTGCAGATGATGGAGTGTTAGACAAATACAACGTAGAATTAATAGGGGTAAATAGAGAAGCAATAAAAAAAGCAGAGGATAGAGAGTTATTCCGCCAATCCATGGATAGAATAGGACTGAAATACCCCAAAAGTATCATTATAAAAAATCAAGAACAAATAAAAGAGGCTTTGGGCTACATTGGATTACCAGCAATTATCCGCTCATCATTCACTCTTGGTGGCGCAGGTAGTGGCATAGCATATAATAAAGAGGAGTTTTTCAGCATCGCAGAAAGTGCTCTCAAAATTTCGCCAATAAATGAAGTTCAGATAGATGAATCAATTATTGGCTGGAAAGAATATGAAATGGAAGTTATCCGCGACTGTAAAGATAACTGCATAATAATCTGTTCAATAGAAAATGTTGATCCAATGGGGGTGCACACCGGAGATAGTATCACGGTTGCTCCTGCTTTGACTCTGCGTGACGTAGAATATCAACAGATGAGAAATGCATCTATAGCAGTGCTGAGAGAAATTGACGTTAGTGCCGG
Organism: Wolbachia endosymbiont of Oedothorax gibbosus; assembly: GCF_936270435.1. Taxonomy (NCBI): domain Bacteria; kingdom Pseudomonadati; phylum Pseudomonadota; class Alphaproteobacteria; order Rickettsiales; family Anaplasmataceae; genus Wolbachia; species Wolbachia endosymbiont of Oedothorax gibbosus. The sequence goes on along the minus strand of NZ_OW370567.1, from coordinate 440,500 downwards.
TGGTGCAAATGTTCAGTTTGCAGTGAATCCTAAAGAAGATGAAAGCCTCGTTGTAATTGAAATGAATCCAAGAGTTTCTCGCTCTTCTGCACTTGCCTCAAAAGCAACAGGCTATCCTATTGCAAAAGTTGTCACTAAGCTTGCTATTGGCTATTCACTCGATGAAATACGTAACGACTGCGCTCCAATCATACCAGCAGCATTCGAACCAGTGATTGATTATATCGTCACTAAAATTCCTCGATTTGAGTTTGAAAAATTTAAGGGAACGAATTGTGAATTATCAACTTCCATGAAATCGGTGGGAGAAGTAATGTCTATAGGCCGCACTTTTAATGAGTCACTACAGAAAGCTTTTCGCTCACTTGAAACAGGGCTCACGGGACTTGATGAAGTATTTCCTGAGAACATTGATATTGATCACATAAAATCTCAATTAGCAAAATTGCTACCAAACAGATTACTGATTGCTGCTGACGCAATGCGCCGCGGAATTAGCATAGAAGAAATAAATTCGATTACAGGATATGACTTATGGTTTTTACAGAATATACAGCAAATTATATTAGCTGAACAAAAAATCAAGGAAAATGGCCTTCCTGAAACTGCATATGAAATGTTAGAGCTGAAAAAAATGGGCTTCTCGGACGCAAGGCTCGCAAAGTTAAGCAATAAAAAAGTAGAGCAAATTGAAGCAATGAGGAAAAATTTTGGTGTTAATCCAGTTTATAAACGTGTAGACACCTGTGCAGCTGAATTTGAATCGAGCACTGCCTATATGTATGGCTGCTATGAGGGTGATGTTGAAAATAAAAAGGAATGTGAGGCGAATATTTCGGATCGAAAAAAAGTCGTGATTTTAGGAAGTGGTCCAAATCGCATTGGTCAGGGCATTGAGTTTGACTACGCATGCGTACATGCAGTTTCTGCCGCCAAAGAAATGGGGTATGAAACAATAATGATCAACTGTAATCCAGAAACTGTTTCAACTGATTATGATACCGCTGATCGTTTATATTTCGCCCCACTGATTGCAGAGGATGTGCTTGAAATACTAAGTAAAGAACAAGAAAATGGCACACTGGTTGGTGTAATAGTTCAAATAGGTGGTCAAACACCTTTAAAGTTAGCCAAAGTGCTTAACGAGAGAGGTTTCAAAATTCTGGGAACTTCGTTTGATTCTATTGACCTTGCAGAAGATCGCATGAGGTTTAAAAATCTTGCTTTGCAACTTAATTTAAAACAACCTGAAAGTTCTATCTGCCATTCAGTAGAAGAAGCGTTAACCAATGCAGAAAAGGTGGGGTTTCCACTAGTAGTCAGGCCATCATATGTCCTCGGTGGTCAATCCATGTCGATTAGACACGATACTCAGAGCTTTAAAGAGTACGTCTTAGATCAAACTAAAATCTTTGAGCATGGTTCGCTGCTTCTTGATAAATTTTTAGTCAATGCAGTTGAGGTTGACGTTGATGCTGTATGTGATGGGGAAAAAGTTTTCATTGCAGCGGTCATGGAGCACATTGAAGAAGCTGGTATTCATTCTGGCGATTCAACATGCTCAATACCGACAAATACATTGAGTGACGAAGTAATAAAAGAGATCGAGCTACAAACTGAGAGAATAGCTCTTGCACTAGAAGTGAAAGGTCTGATAAACATTCAGTTTGCTGTTCAAGAGAGTGATGTATACATACTTGAAGTAAATTTACGAGCTAGTCGAACCGTTCCTTTTATTTCCAAAGTAATCAACATTCCTATTGCAAAGCTTGCCACTCAGGTTATTTTAGGCAAAAAATTAGGCCAAGAAAAAAAATCTCTCGATCATTTTGCAGTTAAAGCTGCTGTTTTTCCGTTCACGCGCTTTTCGGAAATTGACACTCTACTTGGTCCTGAAATGAAATCAACAGGAGAAGTGATGGGAATTGACTCATCGTTTGAAGCTGCACTTGCAAAAACGCACATGGCTGCAGGATACAAGTTACCAACAGAAGGAACAGCTCTGGTTTCAGTAAAAGATGATGATAAAGAGTATATATTGCCTGTTGCACGAATGTTGAAAGAACTGAGTTTTGAAATATATGCAACCAAAGGCACAGCTTTATATCTGAATAATAACGGCATTGCTGCAAAAGCTGTAAATAAAGTGAGAGAAGGCAGACCCCACATAGTTGATATGCTCAAAGATGGAAAAATAAATCTAGTAATCAATACTTCAAAAGGTGTGAAATCAGTCTCAGATAGCAAAGATATCAGGAGAACTGCTATTTTGCAAAATATAGCTTATAGCACCACAGCTTCTGGGAGTAAAGCGTTAGTGCTTGCAATTCAATATGTAAAGAATAGCAAATTGGAAGTGAAATCATTACAGCAGATACAAAACGTTAGTTCAACTATTTAACATCTGCAGCAAGTACTGATTCATGTATCATCTCTGAAATGGTTGGATGGGGAAAGATCGTAGATTTTATGTCGAAGTCTGTTCCTTCTAGTTGCTTTGCTAGGGCAAAATTGCTAATTAACTCCGTTACTTCTGCACCTATCATGTGGCTGCCCAGAAGTTCGCCTGTCTTTTTGTCTATAATTGTTTTCACTAATCCTTCAGTTTCACCAAGTGCAATAGACTTACCATTAAAGTTAGAGTGAAATTTTCCTATTTTTATATCATACCCACCTTTTATTGCCTGTTCCTCAGTAAGGCCGATGCTCGCTATTTGCGGATGAGAATAAGTGCAATTTGGTATGCACTCTTTTTTTAATACATGTGTATTTTTACCAGCAATCTTCTCAACACAGATCACAGCTTCATGACTTGCTTTATGCGCTAAACATGGCGGACCAGCTACATCACCTATTGCATACACACTTGATTCATTAGTCTCATACCATTCATTAGTTTCAATAAAACCAGAAGAGCTCAATTTAATTTTTGTATTTTCTAAGCCTATGTTTTCAGTATTTGCTTGAACGCCAACTGCAACAATTACTCTATCAAATTCCTTACTTTCACCACTAATTAGTTGCACTTGAGCAGAGTTTTTACTTTTAGTAAGAGCTTTTACACTACTGTTTGTATATATTTTTATTCCCTGTCTTGTAAATATTTCCTGTGCTAAATTTGAAATGTCTTGATCTTCTAGCGGCAAAATACTGTCTTTTACCTCTACAATTGTTACATCAACTCCCAAAGTACTATAAAAACTTGCAAACTCTATTCCAATTGCACCAGACCCTATAATTAGTAGCGATTTTGGTAATCTCTCTGGAGTCATAGCATGCTGCGCATTCCATATTAAATCTCCATCTGCCTCTATTCCAGGAAGATTTCGTGCCCTCACGCCCGTTGCTAAAATAATATGCTTAGAAGAAATTTCTTGATCTTCCTTATCACCAGCAACTTTTATAGTATTATTACCTGCAAGTTTACCAAAGCCCTGATAAACTTTGATGTTATTTTTTTTCATCAAATATACAACGCCACTTGATAATTTATCAACAACGCTTCTTGAATATTTCACCATTGATTGTATATCAAAACTTGCTTCCTTTACTTCTATACCAAACTCTTTTGATCTTTTTATTAGCCTATAAACCTCAGACGTCCTAAGTAGCGACTTTGTTGGTATACATCCCCAATTTAAGCATATACCGCCTAAATTCTTTTCTTTTTCAACAATTGCAGTTTTAAACCCAAGCTGTGCTGCCCTAATTGCTGCTATATAACCACCAGGACCGCTACCTATAACTGTAATATCATGCTCATTCATCAGTTTTTTTCGTATTCAAAAAGATTATATATAACAGATGGAACCCGTATGATCAATATCCATATAACTGACACACAGCTATATGAACATTGCAGTTTGCAGGTAATTAGGTGTCATTCCAGTACTTACCGATGGAGATTACTCTCAAATTGCAATGTTTATGCAGCTATATGCTGCACACTAGAATAACAGAAAGCAGAAACCTTACTTAATTGGTTTAAAGTGATTCGCACCCCTTTCCTTTTGAAGAAAAGTGCTCAACTATAGGTGATATAATACAACTATCCACTATTTCAGCTACAAACAACCCTGCAATCGGTGCTATTGCTCCTATTGCTCCTATTGTTGCACCTGTTAAAGCTGCAGATCCCGCTCCAAGCATTACACCAGGAAAAATAGCAGTTGCGGCTGCAGCAAGACCAACTCCAATTGTAGCGCTTGCAACGCATAAAACGGCCATATTGAAAAGATCTTTTTTGGGGAATGCTCCTTTTTGTACATTATCGCATATAATACATGCAGCGAATAATATTGCAGGAACGGCGGCAACAATTCCACCTATAGCGAGAGGTGAAAAAGCTGTAACACTTAATCCCAAACCTATGAGTGCTCCTATTGCTGATGCTACACCTAAAAATATTAAATCTCCTTTATCCATATAACCTCCATAATAAATTGATATATTACGTATCTGTTCAGACAATGGCGTCAACTTAAGAGCATACATTAGCAAACTCTCCTAAAGACATGATGGCGTTTGGGCTTATCTACTTTATTGCGGCTATACAATCTTCCCGGTCGGATCTTAACTTTGGCGCGTATACTTAAAAAGGGCTTGAAAATCTTTTGGCGCAACGAGCACTTGATAAAGTTTCTGTCTCATCACACCAAATAAAACTGAAAAATTTAAACGGTACTCGGCAATTTGATCTGGGTTCCAAGGCCCTTGTGCATCACACATATGAAGCGATAATATATTGCACATGACCAAGTTTGCCCAAAATTCTTGTAATACAGCCTCTCCAGAAAAATTTTCTAACTCTGCTCCTACTTTGAGTCGTTTCCTCTATGTGCCACCTTAATACATAAGCTTTGCTCCAAAGTCTCGGTCAAAAACTCTGTTTCTCCGTTGGCTAATGTCAGCTCTTACTTTCTGTCCTTTCATTTTATTTTTTAGCTTTTCATTTTCTAATATAAAATCAAAATCTGATTCGCCAGCGTTCCCATAGCTTGCTATAATTTCTTTTTTGCAAGCGAAAAATAAAATCTACTTCCAAATCATCATGCTGCTGAATCTGAAGACGATCATAGATAAATAATAATTTCTTTTGATTTAATGAACGCATTTGAGTGATAACTTCGGGTAATTGCTCTTCCGCCAACGTTTGTTCCCAAGCCGCAAGGCGAGCACTGCAAATCAGTGAAGTACATAAATCAACAAACAAATTGCCAGCGGTGCCTGTTGTTCCATTTGGTTCAAACTCGGATACAATTTCCTCAGAGCTGGGTAATCTCATACCAGAACCATCTGCTGCAATAAGTCTATAGCCTCTCCAGCTCAGATTCATCTTGATAGGCTGTTTGGATGCTTAAATTCTTTAAAACCTGTATTTATACCTTGCTTTAGAAAAAGCTTGCTTTGAGGGTACATGTCAATGGCTCCATAAGTTCACATTCTATTCCCAAACTTTTTTTAACTAACTTTAAAATCATAGAAAATACTGTCGTAAAAGCTTGTTCGCGTGAAACTCAACACAATGGATTCTCTGAAAAGCTTTCGAGTATATTATATTTTTAATTTGTAGAATAAAATTTTTTCCTTTTTGCATGCTTCACCTAAAAAGGACACATTTTAAACTTCTTTGTTGAAATAAAATAGAAACAAAAGTGCTGTTTCCTGCGGCTTCTGGATAATTTAATGGTAAAAGTTTTAGAGAGAAATTTTATACACTATCGCTGATATTTTTCCTTAAGTTGACGCCATTGTCTGTTCAGATGCATGGCTAATGCTGAAACAAAAATTCCAGTGCTCCCTTTCTTGTCATCCCAGTCTGGAATGGCTTTGTTGCATAGCAACCGAAAAAATCTGGCAGTTACTGACAAAATTCATTATAAAATAGCCATTTAACCTTTGAAGAAAAAATATGCCACAAAAAATGAGAGTCAGTAACCAAAACGAATATAACAAATTTTTGCAAGAAAGAGGAAATATTTTTCGTTACATCGATGAAGCTATCGAAAATTGGTATGAAAATAGTCCAAAAATGCAAGGCGGCAACTATATTTATAGTGATAAAGTTGTAATTTTGGTGCATATAATCGTCAATCTTTTTAGAATTGGTTTAAGACAAACGGTAGGGTTTATAAAAGGATATTTGCAACAAATAGGAAGAAATTTGCAGCTATTCACAAGCATCAAAAGAAACTTAATATTAAGATAAATGATTGCAGAAAATAACATGGAAGATATCGAAATTGCTATAGACAGTACAGATATACAACAACACTCCTGAAGGAAAATAGCGAAGATAGAAAGTATCGCAGCTATAGAAAATTGCATGTAATGTTGAATATATAGCTGTAAAATACAGTAACGGTCTGATCACTATGGAGCTTGTGATTTGCTTAAAGAAGTTCATGCCATAAAAGCACTATATGCAGATAGGGCATATGATAGGCACAAGTTTTATAAATTGTGTAACGAATATGATATAAAGGCAAAAATTCCACCAATAAACAATGCGGCAGAACATCCAGAAATAGATTATATGTCTGACAGAAATGCTGCTATTAGATTAATAAAATTATACGGTGAAGATGGCGTGAAAGAATGGAAAAAGAAAGTAAATTATGGGAAAAGATCTTATGTAGAAGGTTTTTTCTCGCGACTGAAACAAACATTCTGGTTTAGTTTTCGGAACAAATCTGAGGTTAATCGTGAGAAGGAACTGCGACTCAAGTGTTATTTGCTCAATAAATTCACTGACATTGGTATGCGAAATGGCTACATGAATTTATCGTAAATTACTACCAGTATAAGGTGCGATGCAACAAAGCCCACTGGGATCTCATTTTACTTTATGACGGTGTCATCCTAATACCTTCTCCTGTCATCCGAGTAGCTGACACTGGTTTCCATCCAAGAGGACAATGCCTCCCTCCCCTGTCATCCCAGTGCGTGACACTGGGATGACAAGAAGGGGGGCTATTCGGATGACAAGAAAGGAGCACTGCTATTTATAGAGTGAACCAGTGTCAGCTACTCGGATGACAAGAAGAGGGTACTGGGATGACAAAAAAAGGAGGCTACTTTGATTGGGCACTGCTGTCATAAAGCCTGCTACTTGGATGACACCATTGAAAGAAATGAACCGCTTTTTCAAAATTGTTTTGAATAGAGGAATAACATTCACAAGTAAAATTTCACATTACCACTTTTCAATTTATGTGCTATAATAAACCTGATTTATAAGAAAAACAAAGTTGGAAAAGCTAAGCAAAAATTGGGTGATAAGAGCAGGAAGATTTTTATCTTCATTGTTTTTTTTACTGTTGATTGCACTATCAATACGTAGTTTTTTATTCGAGCCATTTCATATACCTTCTGGTTCGATGAAAAGCACCTTACTTGAAGGGGATTATATTTTTACTAGTAAATACTCATACGGCTACAGTAAACACTCCTTTCCATTTTCTCCAAACATCTTTAGCGGCAGAATCTTTTATACCTCTCCAGAGCGTGGTGACATAATAGTTTTCAAACTTGCAAGAAACAACAGCCCTAGATTTGTTAAGCGAGTGATAGGAATACCAGGTGATAAAGTGCAAATGATAGAGGGAGAATTATACCTAAATGATCAAAAAATACAACGAAAGCTTATTGGAAATTTTCTTGATTATGAGTCAAATCGTAACATACCAAGATATATAGAAACGCTTTTAAGTGGCAAGGAACATGAGATTTTGATAGATAACGTTTCTCATAAGCTATCATATAACACTCCGGTTTATTATGTACCTGATGATCAATTTTTTGTTATGGGAGACAATAGAAATAATTCTTTAGATAGTAGGTTTTCTGAAGTTGGTTTTGTACCAATGGAAAATATCATTGGGCGTGTAAGCATAGTTGGTTTATCATTTAAATTAGGAAAGGTCGATTGGTTACCATTTAATTTCAGGTTACCTGTTGCTTTGAGATTAAATAGGGTATTGCATAAGGTTGTGTAAGTTTTTTGGTTCTGTCGCATTTGTAGGAAAGTAGAAAGAAGAGTGATATAAATCTTAAAAAAAAGCAAAGATGTTTCGCAAAATTATTGCCCTATTTTAAAGGATTTAGCTTTTCAGGAGATGTTATCTGTATATATGAAATGTCGATTCTCTTTGAGCTATCGAGATTTGGAAGAGATGATGAGTATAAGGGGAGCGAAAGTTGACCATGCTACGTTACAAAGATGGGTTATCACCACTGATAGATGAGGCGGTAAGGAAGAGAAAGAAGTGAGTTGGTAGTAGCTGGAGAATGCTACATTAAATTAAACGGTAAATGGGTTTATTTATATAGAGCACATACTGTAGCTGCGTGTTCGTAGAGACAAGTCTGCAGCACTTGCATTCTTTTGTAAAGCCTTCAGGGAGAATAATCTTTCTGAGACAGTAGTAATTGATAAAAGTGGCAGTAATACTGCTGGTATCCATTCAGGCAATGGCGTCAACTTAAGGAAAAATATCAGCGATAGTGTATAAAATTTCTCTCTAAATTTTTTATCATTAAATTATCCAAAGAGTGCAAGAAACAGCACTTTTGTTTCTGTTTTATTTCAACAAAGAAGTCTAAAATGTATCCTTTTTAGGTGAAACATGCAAAAAGGAAAAAATCTTATTCTACAAATTAAAAATACAATATACTCAAAAACTTTTCAGAAAATCCATAGGAGGGTTTGCTAATGAAGGCTCTTAAGTTGACGCCATTGTGTGAACAACTACCTTAACAAACTCAGTAGTCCCATTCTTTATCCCTGTTTTTTTTGTATTATTGGTCATATCACGCAATTTTTGAGAATTACTGAGTAGATCAAATAGTAACTCTGTTAGATTTTTTTTTGCTTCACTATTTTGTTCAACTATTACAGCTGCCCCCGAATCTTCAATATATTTTGCGTTATAAAATTGGTGATTATCTTTTGAGTAAGGGTAAGGAATATATATAGCAGAACGCCTAGCAAGAGTGATCTCTGCTATTGAAGTTGCTCCTGCTCTGCTAATTACCAAGTGAGCATTGGCCAGTCTATTTTCCATATCATCAAAAAATTCACTCAATTCACAATCGATCTTTTCACTTTTGTATAGACTCTTGACCTTGTTTGCATTTTTCTTCGTACATTGCTGCGTCACTCTAATTTTCTTTTTCATTTTAATAGGCAAATTACAAATTACGCTACTTATACCAATTCTCATTATTAGGAGGACAAATAGGAGACATTGCAGAGTTGTTTAATTATGGAGTGGGTAAGAGAGGTAACAAATTTACACAAAGTGCGCTCAAGCAGGGTAATTGTATCGTATATTTTATTGCACAAAATGTTCTGTTTTATATATAACCAAAACCTCTCAACAGGATTGAGCTCAGGTGAGTATGGAGGTAGGTATATAATATCGATATTTTTAGGTACCTTTAAATTTTTTGACCTATGCCAACTAGCACAGTCCATAACGAGAAAAGTCTCTCGTATTCCTAGATATTGCGACATCTGCTCAAGAAATATATTCATGCAATCAGTGTTGACATTTGGTGCAAACAAGCTAGAACTCTCTCCATTTCTAGGATTAACCGCACTATAGAGATAGAAATTTTGCCTACCTAATTTTATTTTAACCTGTGTCCTAATGCCTTTTTTAAACCACCCATGTCCAATTTTTGAATGTGTGCCAAACCGAGACTCATCAAAGAAAAATAGCTCTTTTTCTGGATATTTGCCAATAGTTTCGTTGAGATTTTTTTTAAACTCCTCTTGTTTGCTTTTATCTTGACCATTATGAACTGGTCTTGGAGTAATATATGAGAATTTCATTCTTTGCATATTACGGTGTACTGTGGACTTACTGATATCCAAACCAAATCTTTCCTGGATTTTTATTCTCATTTCTTTAATGGTGATATTAGGATTGTCTTGTATCCATGCTTCAACTTGTTCACGCTGACTTTGATCCAATCTAGTTTTTCTACGACGTTGAGGTGGAGCAAACAATTTTTCCTCTCTGTTAAATTTTAGGTGCTTTATCCACTCAGTCAGTGCAGTTCTTGAAATGCAACATATCTTTGCTACCGCTGTTATGCTGTGCTTTTTTGCTGCAATTACAGCATTTAGTTTTTTTGTAACGTATGCGTTATTTCTTACTTTCTTCAGCATTGCTTTTGCCGATTCCACTACTTTTTCATCCAATAATTTTGATCTTAATGCCATTTATACCTCGCTATTACACTTAGTTTAGTATGGCTTTTTTTCCATTGTTGTCTATCTGTTTGTTCTGCAGTGAGAATTGGTATTACTACATCATCAAAAAAATTTGCACCTTGGCTGCCTGCTATGACTAATATGTTTAGGATTTTCTCAGTGCTAGAATGGCTCTGTGCTTTTATATCAATAAAATTTCCTGTAAAAATACATTTATTGCCCTCTGCATATTTAGTCTCCGGAAAGCTGGTTGCAATTAATTTTGCACTCTTGAAAAAGAATCTATTTACTCTCCCTAAAACTGTGTTTTGTTCATGTAAAATTATAGGTATAGAAAGAACCTTTGCTGCCAAAAGAGTTGGAAAAGAAGCATAGCTACCAAAACCAATTATTAGCTTTGGTTTTAATTTTCTTGTTTTATGTAGTGCTAATACACAGCTATATATTAATAAAAGGAAAAACTTAAATTTGTTGCCGCTTGGTCTACGTAATGGTAAAATGTAGCCTTCTATGTCGGTATTTTTATTTGTTTTTTTATCAGCGAATAATATACAATTGTATCCTTGTGTCTTTAGTGCTTTTGCTAAGGCTATGGCCGGAAAGATATGCCCACCTGTGCCACCTGTTGCTAAAATAATATCCATCTGCAAATAACAAATTAACACTAGATTGTTAACTGTTATTTAATAATTTGCACGTAGAATTTTATTAAGCTTTATGATAGTTGAGTTAAACATGCCTAAAAGTAGTAGTAAAAGAGAACCTAATGAGAAAAATAAACCTCAAGAACAAAGAGAAGGCAGAAGCGGAGGTTTTTTAGAACTGCTAAAAAATATAATAAAAATTCTTTTCAATTCGGTTGTTGACCTACCTGAGCACGAGCAGCATAATAAAATGAAAAACACTAATCTACAACAAAGTTTGGATACTAAACGAAAAGGCCCAGAAGATCTTCATCCAAAGGCAAATCTTGAAGTCAAAGAAGCAGCTAAGGGATTGAAAGAAGAGTTACAGAATTCTGATGCTGGTAATCAATGTGCTGAAATTAAAGGTATCTGCTCAGAGAAGTGGCAAAAAAATAGGTGACATAGAGTATTAAAAAAAGATACATAGGGTCATAGTGGTTTTAAGGGTTCTGTCGCATGTATCTGTTCAGCAGAGTGGCAAAATAAGGTAGACGAGAAAAGACAACTATAGGAACAAATGGGTGTCATGCAAGTAGCTGACACTGGCATCCAGTTCTTTCGCGCAGTTCCATCGAAAACATTGTAAAGCGCTTTCGTGTTTACCAACTTAGTGCCCAATCTGGATCCCAGACTGGGATGACAAGAAAGGGAGCACTGGAATTTTTGTTTCAATATTTGTACATGAGCCATGCATCTGAACAGACAATGGCGTCAACTTAAGGAAAAATATCGGTGATAGTGTATAAAAATTCTCTCTAAAATTTTTACCATTAAATTACCCAAAAGCTGCAATAAATAGCACTTTTGTTGCTGTTTTATTTCAACAAAGAAGTCTAAAATGTGTCCTTTTTAGGTAAAACATGCAAAAAGGAAAAAATTTTATTCTACAAATTAAAAATATAATATACTCGAAAGCTTTTCAGAGAATCCATTGTGTTGGAAAGAACAGTTTCACGCGAACAAGAAAACTCCCTTTTACGACAGTATTTTCTATGATTTTAAAGTTAGTTAAAAAAAGTTTGGGAATAGAATGTGAACTTATGGAGCCATTGACATGTACCCTCAAAGCAAGCTTTTTCTAAAGCAAGGTATAAATACAGGTTTTAAAGAGTTATTGGAGCTAAGCATCCAAACAGCTTATCAAGATGAATCTGAGCTGGAGAGGCTATAGACTTATTGCAGCAGATGGTTCTGGTATGAGATTACCCAGCTCTGAGGAAATTGTATCCGAGTTTGGCCGCTTTAAACCAAATGGAACAACAGGCACAATGCCACCATTGGCAAGAGTTTCTTTGTTTGTTGATTTATGTACTTCACTGATTTGCAGTGCTCGCCTTGCGGCTTGGGAACAAACGTTGGCGGAAGAGCAATTACCCGAAGTTATCACTCAAATGCGTTCATTAAATCAAAAGAAATTATTATTTATCTATGATCGTGGTTATCCTTCAGTAAAATTCATTCAGCAGCATGATGATTTGGAAGTAGATTTTATTTTTCGCTTGCAAAAAAGAAATTATAGCAAGCTATGGGAACGAATTGCATCTGGCGAATCAGATTTTGATTTTATATTAGAAAATGAAAAGCTAAAAAATAAAATGAAAGGACAGAAAGTAAGAGCTGACATTAGCTAACGGAGAAACAGAGGTATTAGTTACTTCACTTTTTGATCGAGAAAAATTTACTTTGGAAACCTCAGTTATGGATTAGAAAATAGATAAAAGTATAACTAAGAAGAGGGAAACAGGGTAAACTCGAGTATTTTAGTAATAATAAGAGGTTACCCATGAAGAAAGATATTACAGAACTGTACTGTTGCGTCGAGGATTTTTGTCGTGCGGTAGATGATAATTTTGCAAATAGGTTCTTATCAAACGGCAAAAAACCAACCAGAGTACCAGAAATAGCGCACTCAGAAATTCTAACCATAATCCTATTATACCATAAATCACCATGTAAAAACTTCAAGGCTTTTTATCTTTGTTATCTTCAGTTATTCTATAGATCAGAGTTTTCAAAGCTGCCTTCATATCACAGATTTATTGCCTTAAAGCCGCGAGTTTTGTGGTATTTAGCATTACTTTTGCAATGGTTTTGTGAACAAGCAAAAATGACCGGGATTTCCTACATAGATTCTACTTCAATAGCAGTATGCCATCGAAAAAGAATCTCAAGAAATAAGGTTTTCAAAGGATTAGCAGAGTTAGGAAAGAATACTTACGGCTGGTTTTTTGGTTTTAAATTACATGTAGTAATCAATGAAATAGGTGAAATTCAAGGTGTTACGCTAACCAGAGGTAACGTCGATGACAGAAAACCTGTACCAACTCTAACCAAAAAACTAACTGGACTTTTGTTTGGAGATAAGGGCTATATAAAGAAAGAGCTCTTTGAGAAACTATTCGATAGAGGTCTAAAACTCGTCACTAAAGTGAAAAAAGGTATGAAAAATGCACTGATTTCGCTGAAAGAGAAGATTTTACTAGGGAAAAGATCGATTGTTGAAACGGTTTTTGGCTGCCTAAAAAACAAATTTGAACTTGAGCACACTCGGCATAGATCCACAGTAAATTTCTTGGTACATATTTTTTCTACCCTCATTTCTTATTCAATGCAATCGAAAAAGCCCTGTATTTCTCAGCTTTACTTCGTTGGTTAATCCATAACTGGGGTTATAAACTTAAGAATAACTGTAGAAACTACTATTTTTTTAAGTCAGGTAGAGCACAAAAAACATCACTTACAATTCAATAATTCTCCAAAATCAATTATGTTTGAAAAGTAATCACTATCTATAACATCATCACTTACATCATTAACGTGGATAAGGACTGGACGACATGAAAAGCCTTTTGGACGCTTTAGTGTATCTATTTTCTTTTGTACTTCTTGTATTATTGAATGACCGATTTTATTTTTTGAAAATTTGATTTCGCAAATGTAGAGAGTGTTAAACCTTGTTTGAATCATGTAATCAATTTGACAACCTACACTATTACGCATTCTCTATCCTCAGGGCTTTATTTTCTGCTTTTAAGTTTTCTACTTCTACTTCCAACTTCTCTATTTTTTGCTGTAAATTTTTGCAGAGCTCTTCTAGATCAATCATATTACCTCACGTTTACCCTATGATTATCTTTTTGGTTTATCTTGTCTACCTATTTTGCCACTCTGCTGAACGGATACAGAAATAAAGAAAGTCAGTTCAGGTGAAAAGTGAAATTTAAGGTTTTAGTATCTTCTTTCTTTTAAGAAAAAATACTCTACTGTAACTCTACTACATTTTAATCACTATGTCAACCCCTTAGTTTTTATTCTGTTGATATATTTAAAATAAATTAAAAAAACTAATGTTTTCTTTCTGCTATATAATTCATAATGGTGTCTTTGATAGAAAACCTTCTACTATATATATAACGGGTTTCTTATGACTTTTTCTGAAAAAATTAAAAACTTTTTTCTTTGGAGATGGGCTATATCTGGTTCTTTACATTAAATAACTCAGCTATATTATAGTGCATTTTTTATATTAACTAAATCTCTTAATTGATCATTGTTAAATTCTGTAATCCAACTCTCGCCACTACTTATAGTTAGGTTTGCTAATTCTTTCTTACTTTGAATCATCTCATCAATACGCTCTTCAAATGTACCTGTTGAAAGTAGCCTGTACACCATAACATTACGTTCTTGCCCGATACGATAGGCCCGATCTGTTGCTTGTGCTTCCACTGCTGGATTCCACCATAAATCATAATGTATTACATGGTTTGCCGCTGTTAAATTAAGCCCTGTTCCACCAGCTTTTAAAGATACTATAAGAATATTTGATTGGAATGAATTTTGAAAATCATTAACCATTTCGTCTCGTGCTTTACGGGACAGTCCTCCATGTAAAAATGGCACTTTTGATTCAAACCTTTCTTCAAGTAGCCTAGCTATAATCTCACCCATTTCAGTGTATTGAGTAAATATCAATGATTTTTCTGCAACTTCACCAATACTAATCAATATTTCCTCAAGCATCTGCATTTTACCGGATTGTTCAATACTCGCACGCTTTTTCTTGCCAAATTGTGATGGATGGTTACAAATTTGCTTTAAAGCATTGATAAGTTTAAAGATTAGTCCCTTACGTTCAATCCCTTCACTTTTTTCTATTTTCTCCATAGTTGTATCAACAACCTTTTGATAAAGAGCTGTTTGCTCTGAAGTGAGGGAACAATAACGATTATTCTCAATTTTATCTGGTAAATCCTGAATAATGCTTTTATCACTCTTAAGCCTACGTAACATAAAAGGGCTAGTGATTTTCATAAACCTTTCTAGACAAATTTTATCTCTTTCTTTTTCAATTGGTGTTGCAAAGCTGCTTTTAAACTGCTTAGGAGTACCAAGATAAGATTTATTGATAAAATCAAAAATGCTCCAATACTCAAGTAACCTATTCTCAACAGGTGTACCACTCATTGCTATTTTATGTGTTGCCTCAATAGCTTTAATTGCTTTGGTTTGTTCGGTATTAGGATTTTTTATATTTTGTGCTTCATCAATCACGAGCAAAAACCATCTTATTTTGTTGAGTTCTTTTTTATCACGACGTGCAAGACCATAAGATGTTATGGCTACATCGTAATCACTTACTAATTCTCGATTTTGTCCATGATAGATGAAAAGCTTTAATTCTGGTGCAAAACGTTCCATCTCTCGTTGCCAATTACTTAATATGCTTGTTGGAGCTACTATCAAAACTCTATCCCGATTTAAAAATCCTGCATTTTTACAATATAAAATAGCTGCAATAACTTGTACAGTCTTACCAAGACCCATATCATCAGCAATTATGCTACCAAACCCACTTTCTATATTCTGTACAAGCCAACTAAACCCTCGTTCTTGATATGGGCGCAGTTGTGCTATTAGATTATTTGGTGTAGTAACAGGTGTGTAAGTATTAAGTTTATTAAATAAGTCTGTAAGCTGCTGATCAAATGCTACTTTAGCCTCATTCACTTCACCTGTCAGGGCAGCTTGCATGAGTTCTGCTTGACTCAAATAATCAGGCAATTTATCAAGTTTTTTTAATAAAGCCTCTACCTCTTTATCATCTAAAAGCACATAATGATCAATAATGTGCACAAGCCCACGAGAATCTTTTAGTAACTTTTTAAATTCTGTAATGCTTATTTTTTTATCACCTATTGCTATTTTCCAATCAAATTTTAATAAATTTTCAAGAGTTAAAAAGCTTTCGCGATCTTCTTTTATTTTATCTTTAGTAGACAAATTAAGACTTAATTGTGGTTTTAAGATTTTTTGTAAAGATTTCGGCAAAATAACTTTGATACCTATTGCTCTTAGTACAGGCAAGATATGTAAAAATAATGGTGCAAAATTATCTAAATTAAATGATAATGTGCTATTATCGTCAATCGACTTTTCTAGTTCAGGTATATATTCAGACAAAAGTGCAAGATCAGATAAAATACTAAGCTTTACGTTTTGATTAGAAAGTGCTTTTTCCAGCTTTATGAATGACTTCTCATCATCTGGTGATAACTGTACCTCAAGTTCAAATTTTTCATTGTAATCTTTTATCATTAGATAGAGTTTGTAAGGTTTATCTGCTAAATAAAGACGTGAAAGCCAGAGATTAATCGCTTGCGGTATTTCCTTGTTGCTAAACTCAGTAAACTTGTATGGTCTTCCAGTAAAGAATAATCCAAAGATGTCTTTATCTCCATGCTTATCCAGAGGTGCAGGAAAGTTATCTTTTATATACCCTAAAAGGATGAGAGAGATAGCAACATTTACTTGTTCCTCTGGTTCCATAGCGATTTCTTGATATTTAATCAATAGAGGCGGACAAATAGATGACATCTTGCTATGAATTTCCTTAACTGATTCATTAAACAACGCCGGAATCCACCTAATTATTACTTCTCCTTTTTTGTTTTGTAATACTTGTGGTATTAGCGCTGACTTTTCCATCAGCATATGTGCAAACTGTGAAATCATATGCATGAAGCGAAGTTCAGGATTAAGCCTGTGAAGTAACGAATTAGGAATGTCGTTTAAAAATCGTGCCATATCTTGCAATACATTTCTACTTAGCATAAATAAATTAGTTGTACCATTGCTCACTTGAGTAAGGTAATGCTGATCATTAATGAATAGTTGAAATGTTTGCCAATTCTGAATTTTTCCCCATCTTTTAATAAATAGCTCCTCTTCCGATAGTTCCTTCTTAGAAGCTGGATAGTACACTAACCTTCCTGTAGGATACTTTTGCCAGTGCTTATAAGCTATCTGTAAAATATTATGAAAGTTTTTTTCAAAAAAAAGTGGATTATCTGTTAAAATACTACTGATACAATCAAAAAGGTTAGGAATAGTTGATAAATCAATATCATTTAAAATTGTTTGGTTATGTATTCTAATTTTAGAACATGCCTTAAATATATCATCAGTCTTTAAAATGTTTTGAGCATTTTCTAATTTTCCACCTCCAAAATCATCAATGAGCGATAATAAATCACAATTATGAATATTAAAAATCATGAAGGGGTTTTTATCAATTTCCGCCGCAATAAGATAAATTACAGCAGCAATATGTTTACAAGGCATAGCCCAATCAGGACAACTACAACTTGCATTCATCTCCTGCCAATTTGAAGGAAATAATTTAATCCCAAGATCATTAAGCTTATCAAACAAGCTGGCTGATAATTGTCTATTTATCAATTTAGCTAATATAGCTGGTGAAGTTTCAATAATTTGACGAATGGTCTGTTGTTCTGATGAACTTAATTCATTGAGTATAATTTTGACTTTATATGGTTGAGGTTTTGAACCACGATATGGGTAAGATCCTGAGCTATGAACTTTAGCTGTAACTATGTGACCATTAATTTTAATACCAAAAGCTCGACCAGTATTAGCACAAGTTCTGCCACGTGGAAGACGGTTATCATAATCTATTCCGTCAAAAGACTGTAGCCACTTCTTACCCCACCATGTTCTTCCATAAATAGTCATTTTATAAAATCGTATATTTCAATATAAATAAATTGAATATTAACCTTATAGATAATTTTTCTAAATATATCAAACCCACCTTAGAGAAAACAACTATAGTGTTTCTTCAGAGCAAGCTACTAATTTTAGAACGAATTAACATCAATTACTACTATAAAACGCCAACAGAAATAAGTTAAAATAAGCATTTGTTTGTTGCTATAGATTAAATTTACTTATGTTGAGCTGCATAAAAGTGCAACCAAGACTATACAAAAAGACTTAAAACTCTCAAAACCTTATGAATTTATATGTAACCAGTGCTCCTAATTTATTTACAATTCATCACTCTTTGGGACCATACACCATAAATTGGGGTTAAAAGGTTTGCTTGGCAAAATTACTGTTTAGTGCTATACTCAGTTAAATTGTTTTAGTAGGAGGGAGACATGACTTGGAGTTTTTTTGCTGGGCTCATGCCACCAGCAGCAGATGCTACAGAAGAAAATAAAGTTAAAAGTAGGAAAAATTCTGGGAATTCGGGTATTGAAGATCAACCTGACCAAGACTCTACAACTACATTAGAATTTAAGCTGACACAATCTTTGCTTGATCAGGTAAAAGCTGATAAAAATGATCCCAGTGTAAATTCTGGTAAACAAGCGTATAAAGATCTTCCTAGAATGAGTTTTGTAATCAATGGTCAAGCTATAGATAAGGAATTTGTTAGCCAACAGTGCAATACGCATAGTGAAGGAGTTAAAGATGACAATTACCGCCAAACTGCAAAGCAAGTCTTCACAGAAATGTTCAAGCATGCTAAAGCAGAAGTTCCAAACGATCACATACTGGAAGAATTAATTACTAGTTGTAATCAAGCGGGGTATGAGTTTGCGATGTATGGTCAAATTCAGCCTATACTTGCTCAGTATAATTTAACACCAACAATTCCTGAAAAAACAATGGGCATTCATTGTAATAGTGCAAATTCTGTAAGTGTTGAGTATAGTGAGGTTATAGTTGTAAAAAATCCAGATTCAGAACAATTGGAAGAATATAAATGTGATAGTAAGCTAAGGTTCACGCTTAAGTCTCAAGATGGTAAAGTAGAGTATGAAAATGGCAAAGAAACATTTACCCGTTCCTCAAGAATTAAATAACTACAAAACTGATGGTAAAAGTTTATTAGGTGATATTAAGGAATGTTTTGAAGATGTTGATAACCGAACTATTGAGGATTTAACCGATAACATTGGTGATGAACGTCAGTTTAATGAGGAACCTAATGGAGATGATTCAAATCTAGAACAAAATGAATTTGAAATACCTGATATTCAAGAAGAGCGAAGGCCAGGTGTTTTAGGACCAAATAAAACTGAAATTGCAGGATTTAGCCAAGAGAAGTTATTAGAGATCATCGATTTTGTTAAGGTAGGCTATTATGTTGGTGATTATAATCTTAATAATAAAAAGTTTTCTGAGTTAGAGGAAAGATCTTATAACCCCAGTTATGGATTAACCAACGAAGTAAAGCTGAGAAATACAGGGCTTTTTCGATTGCATTGAATAAGAAATGAGGGTAGAAAAAATATGTACCAAGAAATTTACTGTGGATCTATGCCGAGTGTGCTCAAGTTCAAATTTGTTTTTTAGGCAGCCAAAAACCGTTTCAACAATCGATCTTTTCCCTAGTAAAATCTTCTCTTTCAGCGAAATCAGTGCATTTTTCATACCTTTTTTCACTTTAGTGACGAGTTTTAGACCTCTATCGAATAGTTTCTCAAAGAGCTCTTTCTTTATATAGCCCTTATCTCCAAACAAAAGTCCAGTTAGTTTTTTGGTTAGAGTTGGTACAGGTTTTCTGTCATCGACGTTACCTCTGGTTAGCGTAACACCTTGAATTTCACCTATTTCATTGATTACTACATGTAATTTAAAACCAAAAAACCAGCCGTAAGTATTCTTTCCTAACTCTGCTAATCCTTTGAAAACCTTATTTCTTGAGATTCTTTTTCGATGGCATACTGCTATTGAAGTAGAATCTATGTAGGAAATCCCGGTCATTTTTGCTTGTTCACAAAACCATTGCAAAAGTAATGCTAAATACCACAAAACTCGCGGCTTTAAGGCAATAAATCTGTGATATGAAGGCAGCTTTGAAAACTCTGATCTATAGAATAACTGAAGATAACAAAGATAAAAAGCCTTGAAGTTTTTACATGGTGATTTATGGTATAATAGGATTATGGTTAGAATTTCTGAGTGCGCTATTTCTGGTACTCTGGTTGGTTTTTTGCCGTTTGATAAGAACCTATTTGCAAAATTATCATCTACCGCACGACAAAAATCCTCGACGCAACAGTACAGTTCTGTAATATCTTTCTTCATGGGTAACCTCTTATTATTACTAAAATACTCGAGTTTACCCTGTTTCCCTCTTCTTAGTTATACTTTTATCTATTTTCTAATCCATAACTGAGGTTGGAAGATATCAGTAAAGCTTATGTATTAAGGTGGCACATAGAAGAGTGCTACAAACGACTCAAAGTAGGAGCAGAGTTAGAGAATTTTTCTGGGGTAAATTTAGAGGCTGTATTACAAGAATTTTGGGCAAACTTGGTCATGTGCAATATATTATCGCTTCATATGTGTGATGCACAAGGGCCTTGGAACCCAGATCAAATTGCCGAGTACCGTTTAAATTTTTCAGTTTTATTTGGTGTGATGAGACAGAAACTTTATCAAGTGCTCGTTGCGCCAAAAGATTTTCAAGCCCTTTTTAAGTATACGCGCCAAAGTTAAGATCCGACCGGGAAGATTGTATAGCCGCAATAAAGTAGATAAGCCCAAACGCCATCATGTCTTTAGGAGAGTTTGCTAATGTATGCTCTTAGAACCTGTTAAGGATCTCGAAAATATGAGGTAAAGTAGGCATAGTTAAGAAAGAGGTATATCTATGCAAAAAAGCTATCCAAGCGATATAAGTCAAGAACAATTTGAAAAAATCAGACCAATACTGGAGAGTAGCAGAAAGAAAACAAAACCAAGGAAACTTGATTTGTATGATGTATTTTGTGCAGTGCTATATATCCTAAAAAGCGCCTGCCAGTGGAGAATGCTGCCAAAAGATTTTCCAAGGTGGGAGAACGTGTATTACTATTTTCAAATGTGGAATAAAAAGAATGGAGCAGAACCAAGCTTGCTGGAAGTAGTCTTAAAAAAAATTAGTTGGAGAGGTTCGTATCAGCAATGGTCGGAAAGAGAAAACCAGTTTCTGTATAATTGATGCACAAAGTGTTAAAAACACAGATACTGCTGAAAAAAAGGGCTATGATGCAGGTAAAAAGATTTCAGGCATAAAGCGTCATATTGCAGTTGATACGCAAGGCTTGCCACATGCAATTCATATAACAACGGCAGAAGTAACTGATCGTAGCAGTGCTGTGGAAATGGTGGAAAAGGCTGAAGAAAACCTCTCTGAAGTTAAAAATATACTGGTTGATGCTGGCTATACAGGAGAAAATTTTGCAACTCAAATAAAAGCTACTATTGGTGCAACTGTTGAGGTAATAAAGCGAAGTGAATTACACTCTTTCGTTGTATTGCCAAAGAGATGGGTTGTTGAGCGTTCTTTTGCTTGGTTGGAAAAATGTAGGCGTTTGTGGAAAAATTGCGAGCGGAAACTCAACACTAGCTTACAGATGGTTGTTCTCTCCTTCATTTCTCTCTTATTACGAAGATTTTAAACAGGTTCTTAAGTTGACGCCATTGTCTGAACAGATACCTGTCGCATTAAACAACAGTCTGATATTAGTTTTAATTCTTCTGTCAGTTAGTTCTTGTCTGTCAGATCAAATTTTGTCTTTTACATTCTTAAGCCTTTAGCTCCTCAAACACCTCACTTGCTCTATTTAAAACAGAATCAGGAAAACCAGCAAGTTTTGCTACATGTATTCCATATGACTCATCTGCAATGCCTTCAATTACTTCATGTAGAAAGATAACCTCTCCGTTCCACTCTCTTATTTTTACACAAAAACATTTCACGTTCTTCAAGTATTTGCTTACTTTAGTTAATTCATGATAATGAGTTGCAAAAATGGCGCGGCACTTATTTACATTGTGAATATGTTCAATCACCGCCTGTGCAATAGATAATCCATCATACACCCCTGTGCCCCTACCAATTTCATCAAGTATCACCAAGGAACGATCTGTTGCCTGGTTGACTATTGTTGCTGTTTCAATCATCTCCACCATAAAGGTGGAATAACCAGCTGTTATATTATCTGTTGCACCAACCCTGCTGAATATCTTGTCAATCACTCCAATATGTGCACTATCTGCTGGCACAAATGACCCCATGTGAGCTAAAATTGCGATGAGAGCATTTTGCCTCAAGAAAGTGCTTTTTCCAGCCATATTAGGACCAGTAATTAGATGTATACCCGCTAAATCGATGCTATTTGCAATGAATTTATCGTTAACTTCAATCACTGGATGTCTTCCATTACAGATATTGAACTCTTTACTGTCATCGATAATGGGTTTTACGTAATTATTTTGCACTGCAAGCTCCGCAAACGTGGCTCTAATATCAAGTTTTGCCAAAGCATTTGCAGCAAGAGCAATTTTTTCAGATTCTTTAGCGACTTCACTACACAGTTCACTAAAAATTTTCATTTCTAAGCTGATTGCAGCATCACGTGCCGTAAGAATTTTATTTTCTAGTTCTTTCAATTCATTAGTAGTGTAGCGCATGCTATTTGCCAAGCTTTGCCTATGAATAAATATATCTGAAGTTATTTTGTGATTTGCCGACACTTCAATGTAATAACCAAGTATGTTGTTGTGCAATATTTTTAGTGCAGCAATGCCAGTTAAATCGCGATAAGATTCACGGAGTTTGGTTATCAGTTTATTACTATTATTTAATATGTAGGATAACTCAGATAGTTCCTGGTTATATTTTGGATTGATAAACCATCCTTCTTTCATGGAACTAAGGTTGTTATTAAGCACAGCACTATCTAAAAGCTCAAACAGGTCTTTATGATTGCCAAGGCTTTTATGTATTGTGCTGAGTTCACTCTCGTCACTACTTATCACCTGAGTAGTAGACACTGGTTCCTTTTCTCTGGTCAAGCACTGAAATGACATCTGAAAGTTAGCTGCTGGTTCTTCACTTAAACAATAATTATGCAAGGTAGACAGAAACTCAGACAACTCTAAAGTTTTTCCTAGGCCTATTTTTAATAGGTTCATATCCTTTGGTGAACCACGCCCTAGTATTAAGCGCGATAAAGACCTCTCAATATCTGGAATGTTAGATAGTATCTCCCGTATTTTTTTGCGCGCCTCATGACTGTTTACAAAAAATTGAGCGGTGCTGAGCCTCAAATTGATTGCCTTGGAGCAAGCAAGTGGTGAAGCAAGAATTTGTTTGAGCAGACGTCCACCAGAGGCTGTAACTGTGTGATCAATAACTGAAATTAGTGAACCTTTCTTTTCACCAAATTGAGTTGAAAATAACTCAAGATTTCTCCTTGCTGAAGCATCAATAAGCATGAAATTTTGTTGCTTATAGGTTTTTGGGAATTCAAGCCTTGGAATAGAGCCCCTTTGTGTTACTCTGACATATTCAAGCAGTGCACCGCACGCCATGATTTCTACTTTGCTGAAATTTCCTATACTTCCAAGTTCCCTGATTTTATAAAACTCGCATAATGTTCTGTGAGATTTACTATACTCAAAAAAGCTTTGTGCGTGTTGCGTAATTGATATTTTATAATTTTTTAAAATCGATCTAATTTTTTCGTCCTCAGTGAATTTTTCAGAAATTAATAATTCTCTTGGTGATATACGCAATAAATCACTATCTAGAGCTTTCAAACTCGTTAAAGTGTGAAAAAATTTTCCCGTTGATAATTCAAGCCAACTAATAGCATATTCGTCATTTTGTTCAACTATGGACGCGAGATAATTATTGCTTTTATCCTCCAGTAGTGAATCTTCTATAATTGTACCTGGAGTTACAACTCGCACTACATCACGTTTTACTATGGATTTATAGCCCCTCTTTTTTGCTTCATCAGCAGTTTCTAATTGGTCACAGATTGCTACTTTGAATCCTAAATCTATTAGCTTGTGTAGGTAAGATTCGCTACTGTGTGCTGGCACTCCACACATTGGTATTTCTTGCCCATTTGAATTGCCCCTCTTGGTTAGCACTATATTCAGCAATTTCGCAGCTTTAATAGCATCATCGAAAAACAACTCATAAAAATCTCCCAGCCTATAAAATAGCAGATGATCCTTGTATTGAGCTTTCAGGTTCAAATATTGTTCCATCACAGGAGTGTTTCTTTCTTTCACAAAGCTCATAATATTTTTTAATATATTGTATTGGTGATAAATTCAATGTTATTATAGATTATATTGCACATACATAAAATTTAAATAAGTGGAGTATGATACAAAAACAAATTGAGCAATTTCTCTGTCTTTCTACCTTTTTCTTCACCGATTTAAGTGCTTTTATAGCTATAATGTGCTATCGAAGTTCTCTGTAATCTTAGTTGGTTCTTCTAGAATATTCAAAATATCAGTTGCACAATAAACCCGATCTCTCTTTCCTTGAGAAGTTTGTGAAACGATGCCTAAATCTTCAAGCTTTACGATTGCTCTTTGGGCTGTTGTAAATACGACACCTAAGTTTTCAACCACTTTCCTTATAGTAAAGTAAGGGTTTACAGCGAGATACCTTACAATACCACTCGCAACTCCTTCAGTTTTAGAACTAACTTCAGTTTGCCAATTTGCAATCAAAATGTTAATTCGTTCTGCTCTTGACAATGCATCCAATGATTGCAGTACTACACCATTTAAGAAAATAAGAGAGGTAGTCCTCAACAACTCATGATATAAATATATCTTGAGGAAAAAAAGCGGTGTATGGTCCCAGAGTGTGATGGTATGATAAAATGTGAGAAAAAAATACCATCAAGGGAGGAATTATGGTTACATGGGTGCGCCAAAATAACAGAGACAATTCGTAGAGCAATACAAAATAGTAAAGAGAGCATAGCAAAACTCTCCAGGTACTATAACCTTAATCCAAAAACTATTGTCAAATGGAGAAAACGCTCATTCACTAAAGATAGTGATATGGGTCCAAAACATCCAAGATCAACTGTCTTAACTTTAGAAGAAGAAGCGATAATTGTTGCATTTCGCAAGCATACACTTTTACCATTAGATGATTGCCTTTATGCTCTCCAGTCTACAATTCGACATCTAACCCGATCTAGTCTACATCGTTGTTTACAAAGGCATAACATTAGTAGACTACCAGATGTTGATGGTGAAGTTAAACCAAAAAAGAAGTTCAAACAATACCCTATAGCATATTGATATTGCAGAAGTCAGAACAGAAGAAGGTAAGTTATATTTGTTTGTTGCAATAGATAGAACATCTAAATTTACCTATGTTGAGTTGCATAATACTGCTACAAAACCCATAGCTGCTGAGTTTCTACGTAATTTGATTAAAACCTTACCATATAAAATACATACCATTTTAACAGATAACGGCATACAATTTACCAACCAGAAGCGTCATAAGTATGCTTTCAAGCACATATTTGATAGAGTTTGTACAGACAACGACATTGAACATTGTTTGACAAAAGTTAGCCATCCTTAGAACCTGTTTAAAATCTTCGTAATAGGAGAGAAATGAAGGAAAGGACAATCATTTGCAAACTGGTGTTGAGTTTACGTTCGCAATTTTTCCACAATCGCCTACACTTTTCCAACCAATCAAAAGAGCGTTCAACGACCCACCTCTTTGGCAATACAACAAAGGTATGTTCGTTTTATTACTTCAACGGTTGCACCAATAGTAGTTTTTATTTGAGTTGCAAAATTTTCTCCTGTGTAGCCAGCATCAACCAATATGTTTTTAACTTCAGAGAGGTTTTCTTTAGCATTTTCGACCATTCTCACAGCGCTACTACGATCAGTTGCTTCTGCAGTTGTTACATAAATTGCATGTGGTAGACCTTGAGTATCAACTGCGATATGGCCCTGAAATCTTTTTACCTGCATCATAGCCCTTTTTCTCAGCAGTATCTGTGTTTTTAACACTTTGAGCATCAATTATACAGAAACTGGTTTTCTCTTTCCTACCATTGTTGATACGGACCTCTCCAACTAGTTTTTTTTAAGACCAGTTCCAACAAACTTGGTTCTTCTCCATTTTTTTTACTCCAGATTTGAAAATAGTAATATATGTTTTCCCACTTTGGAAAATCCTTTGGCAACATTCTCCACTGGCAACAACTTTTCAGTACGTATAAGACTGCACAAAATACTTCATATAAATCAAGTTTTCTTGGTCTTGTTTTCTTCCTGCTACTCTCTAACCTCAGTTATGGATTAGAAAATAGATAAAAGTATAACTAAGAAGAGGGAAACAGGGTAAACTCGAGTATTTTAGTAATAATAAGAGGTTACCCATGAAGAAAGATATTACAGAACTGTACTGTTGCGTCGAGGATTTTTGTCGTGCGGTAGATGATAATTTTGCAAATAGGTTCTTATCAAACGGCAAAAAACCAACCAGAGTACCAGAAATAGCGCACTCAGAAATTCTAACCATAATCCTATTATACCATAAATCACCATGTAAAAACTTCAAGGCTTTTTATCTTTGTTATCTTCAGTTATTCTATAGATCAGAGTTTTCAAAGCTGCCTTCATATCACAGATTTATTGCCTTAAAGCCGCGAGTTTTGTGGTATTTAGCATTACTTTTGCAATGGTTTTGTGAACAAGCAAAAATGACCGGGATTTCCTACATAGATTCTACTTCAATAGCAGTATGCCATCGAAAAAGAATCTCAAGAAATAAGGTTTTCAAAGGATTAGCAGAGTTAGGAAAGAATACTTACGGCTGGTTTTTTGGTTTTAAATTACATGTAGTAATCAATGAAATAGGTGAAATTCAAGGTGTTACGCTAACCAGAGGTAACGTCGATGACAGAAAACCTGTACCAACTCTAACCAAAAAACTAACTGGACTTTTGTTTGGAGATAAGGGCTATATAAAGAAAGAGCTCTTTGAGAAACTATTCGATAGAGGTCTAAAACTCGTCACTAAAGTGAAAAAAGGTATGAAAAATGCACTGATTTCGCTGAAAGAGAAGATTTTACTAGGGAAAAGATCGATTGTTGAAACGGTTTTTGGCTGCCTAAAAAACAAATTTGAACTTGAGCACACTCGGCATAGATCCACAGTAAATTTCTTGGTACATATTTTTTCTACCCTCATTTCTTATTCAATGCAATCGAAAAAGCCCTGTATTTCTCAGCTTTACTTCGTTGGTTAATCCATAACTGGGGTCTCTAGTATTGGTCTGATTTTTTCAAATTGCTCTCGACTTATATCACTTGGATAATTTTTACGCATAGATACACCTCTTTCTTAAATCTATGCCTATTTTACCTCATCTCTCCGAGATTTTAAACAGGTTCTTAGACTTGCTGCAAATCAAGAAGTAAGAAAAAGGGGAGTAGGAAGGCTAAAATCAAGGTTAACTAAAAGGCATGCTTAAGATTTATAATGCCAGCAATAATATTAAATCTCAAGTTGTATTTCTTCTGAAAATTACGGTAAACATGTGACATAATCTTAAATATTTTTATTTCGCGAATCTTATTTTCTACTCTCATTCTAAATGATGCTAACCTTCTGTTATGTTCCTTCTGCTCTGGAGTCAATAGACCTCTTTCGAAACTTCACATCTACAACTCCCAATTATAAATTCCTGCAATAAGGTTAAATCTCAAGCCAAAACGTTTTCTTCGATTTCTATATCTATCTGAAATTATTTTGAATCTTTTTAACAGACCAATTACATTTTCTACAATCACTCTTTGACTTGCAAGCTCTTGATTTTCTTTCTTTTCTACCTTGTTCAACTGCTTCTTTTTCGTCTTCCTGTGCGGTAATTCAACATTTTTGTGTATCTTTTGCATTCCTCTGTAGCCAGAATCAGCTAAGACTTTTATGTCCGAGAGTATGTGCATTCTTGACTCCTTAAAAAGCCGAAAATCGTGCTTCCTAGCATTTGAAAAAGACGTACAAATAATTTTTTTACTATCTTTTTCGGTAATAATTTGTGTTTTTATACCGTGCTTTTTCTTTTTTCCTGAATAAAATCTTTTTTGCTTTTTTTTTGCCTCTCAACAGGAGTTTCGGTTGCGTCAATCACTAAAACTTCATATTCCATATCACTTTTTAAGAGCTCTTTTCGTCCTGGTAATGCAAAATCTGGATGTTTTACTAACTTGTCTTCTACCCACTTTACTGTCTTATATGCTCCACTTTCACTGATTCCATAGCTTTGCGCAATATGAAAATATGTCCGATATTCGCGGAGATACTCTAATACCATTAGGAGCATGTTTTCCTCACTTAGCTCTTCCTCCTCTAGCTTTCTTCTTTTTATTTGCTTTCCTTAGAATTTCCACTATCTTATCAAACGTTGCTCTTTTTAGCCCTGTTAATCTGCGAAATTTCTCATCTTCTAACTCTTTTGCTGTTTTGTATTTCATCTATCTCCTTCACACTAAATTACCATTGTATATCTTCTTTGGCTTTATGCTAGTTTCGAAAGAGGTCTATTGAAGTTAAAGTTCTGGTTAAGAAATGTTGCTGCTGAGTTGTTTGCACTGAAAAAAGCTCTGTTAAAAAATGAGATAGATGTTTTTAGATTTGCCAGATGTGCCAGAAAATTGCGAAAACGTACAAGGTATTACTTGAAGGAGATATTTTACCTACCTGAAGCAATAGGAGCTTCTCGAGTTGCCAAAAATATTTTGAAATCTGAAAGAATGATGTGGAATTTTTTGAATGATTCAGAAAACATTCCATTGACACGCTGAACAACAGATACGACACTATGTCATTTACCGTAAAAACTCATATTTTACACAATCACAGCGAGGAAACACATTCCTCGAACGGATAATTTCATTATACTTAACATGGAAACAAAGGGGCTTTCCAAAATCTCCTATCTATTGTTTCTTAAACCACTCTGCTGAACGGATACACATTTTTTCTGAATCTTTTCCATATAGGGGGTTTTATGCCTATATTACGTTGTATTGTCCGTACCAAAGTATTTAGGTACTGGCAATGTCATATACCGCCGCCCGCGGCGGTATATCTTGTGCTTGGTATTTAGCTTACAAAATTATTTCCAAATTTTTGCCCTGTTGTATTAGAACCTGTTCATAATCTTTTAAGGAGTAAAGAAGTGAAAGCAAGAACGACCATTTGTAAGCTAGTGTTGAGTTTCCGCTCGCAATTTTTCCACAAACGCCTACATTTTTCCAACCAAGCAAAAGAGCGCTCAACAACCCATCTCTTTGGCAGTACAACAAAGGTGTGTAATTCACTTCGCTTTATTACTTCGACCGTCGAACCAATAGTTGCTTTTATTTGTGTTGCAAAATTTTCTCCAGTGTAGCCTGCATCAACAAGTATATTTTTAACTTCAGAGAGTTTTTCTTTAGCATTTTCGACCATTTTCATGGCACTGCTGCGGTCGGTTGCTTCTGCCGTTGTTACATAAATCGCGTGTGGTAAACCTTGTGTATCTACTGCAATATGGCGCTTTATTCCTGAAATTTTTTTACCTGCATCGTAGCCCTTATTTTCAGCAGTATCTGCATTTTTTACGCTCTGAGCATCAATTATACAAAAACTAGTTCTTTCTTTCCGACCATTGCTGATACGTGTCTCTCCAACTAATTTTTTTTAATACACGCTCCAAAGTACTTTCTGTATCTTCGCTTGGTTTTTCACTCCATTTTTTAAAATATTCGTAACAACTTCGCCATTTTGGAAAATCTTTTGGCAGCATTCTCCACTGACAGGCACTTTTTAGGACGTACAGCACTGCACAAAATACATCATACAAATCAAGTTTTCTTGGTTTTGTTTTCTTCCTACTACTCTCCAGAATTGATCTGATTTTTTCAAATTGTTCTCGACTTATGTCACTTGGGTATAAATTTCTCATATATCCTTATTCATATACATCATCTCATAGTTTATCACTTTTTTGAGATTATGAACAGGTTCTTAGAATTATAAAATCTACTATAAGAAGGAGCAGTTGGATAAGTACCCGCATTAGGATCTTGAGAAAAATAAGAAGGAGGTGGTTCACGATGAGAAGAATCTCCAGAACCATGCCCAGATCTTTGTTTATAGTCTTCTACTGCTTTTTTAGCTTCATCGATATCCTCTAATTCTTTCTCATGCTTCATATGAAAAGCTAAACCACCAGCAAAACATATGAGAGAGTTAACGCCAAGGATAACTAAACCCCACACTGGTAAGACTGGGTAAACAGCACAAGCTACCAAAGCTGCCAAAGAAACAGCGCCAACCGCAAATTCTATATTTCTGAACGTTTTAAGTTTATTATCAAGATAATCTATTTTTTCTTCTTTTCTAGACGTTTTTTTGCTGCTGTTGTACCAAAAACACATACCAACATGGAAAGCAACACACACAACTGCAACTGCTATACCTAAAGCTAATAGCTTTCTACTGTCTTCCGAGTCTTTTTTCTTATCTCCTCTGCTTTCGTTATTACCGTAGTTAATATTCGTTACATTAGTAGTGTGACCACGCCCACCAAATAAAGAATCGATACAACATTGTAATAGCAAATAATCCCAAAAATCTAAACCTCTATCATTGTGTACAGGTACGTATGTACCCTGAGGCCCTGTAGGTTGCCCGTTATTCCCTGCATTATGTTGATCATTTCTGCTTTCTGTATTGCGTCTATTACATGTAAATCCTTCATACGCACTTTTAAAGTTATCCTCACTCCAATCCGAGATGCCTAGCGCATTACAACGCTGCAAAAACTCTTTAACATTAGTGTTACTACCAGATTTCTTTATATAGGCTAACGCATACCTTTTTAAAATACTATCACTTGCTGCCATAAATACCCTCTTGCATTAAGATTAAATTAACAAATACTTATTATAACAAAGTAACATCTTCTTGTCAATTCAACCATAACCTAATACCCAGTTAATATCCTTTCCACCAGTTCTTTTACTGTCGGTATGTAGCCATTCTCATAAAACAGATCTTGCTTAAATTTGTACACATTGTGCCCGGAAAACATAAGTTCGTTCTCAATATCACCATCGTGTATAACGTTTTGCAGTGTTTTTTGTATGCAAAAACTACGTGGATCTGGCTTTCGACCCGTTGAGTGGTCACCATGATCTTTCCAATTGCTAAACAAACAATGGCTCAAACATCCCATACAATTGATTTGATCTTCTCTTATTTGTTTAAATTTATCTGGTGTCACAAAAATAACAGTTGTACCTGGAGTTTTCATTGCTTCTGTATACCCTGCTTTAGTCCATGTATTTGCCAGCTCTTTGTCTTTTGCAGTAAGGTAAATCTTCCTACCTCTGCTACCCATTGCAAATTCATTATTAAATTCTTCGCTGGCATTTTCTGAAAATTTTATTTGACGTAAATTCCGTTCCTGCAACTCACGTATGAAGTTATTTTTTACTGCAGATGAGTAAAACCCTGTTGGACTGAATTTATTTAAAAATACATCACCTTCTTCTAAAGTAAGTAGCTTCTTTTTCCACTCTGCAGAAATTGGGCTTTCTTTCGTCAGAAGTGGACGAGTGCCAAACTGAAAAGCTATTGGTCCAATTTGCAGATTGTCAAACCAATTTTCCCAATCTTTCAAATGCCACACTCCTCCTGCCATAACAATTGGTGTTTCTGAAAGACCGATCTCGTTCATGAAAGATCTAAGCTCTGCAACTCTTTCAAATGGAGCCTGTGGTAGCTCTGGGTCCTCACTATTACTGAGTCCATTGTGCCCTCCAGCAAGCCATGGATCTTCATACACTATTCCACCAAGCAAATAGGAAGATATTCTTTGGTAAGCACGCTTCCATAACGCTTTAAAAGCACGCGCCGATGAGATAATAGGGTAATAATAAACCTGATATTTAGTTGCAATTTCTCCAAGTCTGTAAGGCATACCAGCACCGCAGGTAATACCATGAACTAAGCCTTTTGCTTTTTCTAATATGCCATGAAGCACGCGTTCTGCTGCTCCCATTTCCCAAAGCACATTCATGTGTACTCTTCCACGGCCTTTTGATATTTCATTCGCTATTTTTGCCTGACTGATTCCAGCTTTAATACTATACTCAATTAATTCATTATGCTTTTCATTTCTTGTTTTGCCTTTATAAATCAGTGGCACTAACTCGCCGTTATCATCAATAAGCTTAGCATTTGCACCAGAAAATGTACCCACAGCATCTGCTGCAGCAAATGCTCCGCTTGATCTTCCATCACTAATTGCAATGCCTTTACCACCTTCGATGATTGGCCACACTTCCTTTCCTGAAATGACTATCTTTTTTATCTTATTTTTCAAAATTTCCTCGCAATCTTTCACTCTATTTTACTTAATTACTAAAAAAATAATAGCTGTTTATTTTTTCTTGATATCATTAGAACTTCTATAGCTAGCAAACTATCCACAAATTGTAGTTTGGCTAGGAGTTCTTGTCATTCCAGTACTTGCATGACATCGTCTACTATGCAACATTGTACCATATTACAATGTTCGTGTTTGCATAACAAGAATTGGATGACAGCAGATCACCTCTTCACAAAAATTTTATCAGTAATACGCATATCAATAATACTCCAATTGCTGAAAGTAAAATCAGTTGTATTTTGCAAGTGGTTTAAATAGTCCCATGCACTATAAGGGTTATCT
The DNA here is from genome assembly GCF_936270435.1 of Wolbachia endosymbiont of Oedothorax gibbosus. Classification (NCBI taxonomy): domain Bacteria; kingdom Pseudomonadati; phylum Pseudomonadota; class Alphaproteobacteria; order Rickettsiales; family Anaplasmataceae; genus Wolbachia; species Wolbachia endosymbiont of Oedothorax gibbosus. The sequence goes on along the minus strand of NZ_OW370567.1, from coordinate 407,708 downwards.
TCAGGCAGTTTCACTGTGGAATCGTTATCAAGTATGATATTCCATCTTCTGTTCCCTATATAAGCAAAAGAAGAAATGTGGTCACTCAATTGAGTTTTACTCTCTAACACATCTCTAACAAATTCTAGGTTTGATAACGAGTTTTGTCCTGTAATCACAACAAGATCATCTACTGGATAGTCATCTACGATCACTTTGCCTTCGAAATCAATTACCGAAGTTTTGTTATTATCTTTCCAGAGAGCGAACGGTTTATGCTCATCTATATTAATGAGTAGAGTATTGGGTAAAATTCTGTGAACTCTTACGTATTTTATCCATCTGCTTACGGATTGTATGTTACCAGCAAGTTTTGAGAGTAATATATACAGGATAGGTTGCGTTCTATCTACCAAACTTAGAATGTCCTTTTTGTTTGTAAATTTGTTGCCGCTCACGACTACTTCATCGATTGAAAATCCATTGCTGAGTAATAAACTGGATAGGCACTCATTACACCAAGTAAAGTAGTAATTAAATCGATTTATTATTTTATCAAGTGAGCTGTAGAGTATTAGCGTAAGAAAAAGTGCTGTGATAATAACTAAGGCACACTTACGCAAAAAACTCCTTTGGCTTCTAGTAACATTGCTCAACATGACTTAAATCCCTAATATTTTTGTGCTGCTTCAATAATAATTTTAACTAATTCATTGAAATTGATTCCTTTTGCCAATTTTGCAATTTCTGGCACTAATGATAACTCAGTAAAGCCAGGATGTGTATTAATCTCAAGCATTTTTAAAGTGTTGTTTTTAGGATTATAACGGAAATCTGAGCGGGAAATAGTTTTGCATCCTAAAAATTGATGAACTTTCAGTGCATGTTCCAAGGTCATTTTATATATATTGTCAGGAATTTCAGCAGGAAATATATGTTCTGCAAATCCATCTGTATACTTTGCTTCATAATCATAGAATTTATTTTTTGGTCGTATTTCCATAGTGCCAATTGCTTCATCTAGCAATACAGCAGTATGTAACTCTATGCCCGGTATGTATTCTTCTACGATCATCAAATCTCTTGTCATAGAAGTAGCTCCTTCCTTGTCATCCAAGTAGCCAGATACTGCCTGGTCACGTGCTGGAATGATATCAAATATGATATTATCATCTTTTAGTTTTAAATAATCCTCATGGGAGAAAATTATGTGCACTCCGATGCTAGAGCCTTCATTAATTGGTTTTAAGACGTACGGATGATCGATTTTAATATTATTTTTTAGTACATCTTCTCGGCTAATTACATAACCTTTTGGAGTATCAATACTAAGGGATCGAAATATATGCTTTGACATCACTTTATTCATAGCAACAGCCGAAGCCATAACTCCTGAGTGTGTATATTTTATACCTAAGATTTCCAATAAACCTTGAATGCAGCCATCTTCACCATAAGGTCCATGCAAAGCGATAAAAGCAAGGCCCGGATTAATTTTTTTAAGCTTTTCAGCAATGTTGCTGTCAACATCTATTTCTATTGCATTATATGAAAGGCTATCAAGCGCCTTCTTTACTGCTTTTCCACTCATAAGTGATATTTCTCTCTCACAAGAAAATCCACCACTTAAAATTGCTATAGTTGGAATCATGGGCACTCTTAGAAGAACCTTATTAATTATAACTACATATATGAACCTTGTAAACAGAAGGGAAAGTTAGTTTGAAGGTTTATAATCTACTACCACTGTCTTTGCAATTTTATCATGAAGAAACTGCTTGCGTTGGTCAAATATTGCACATATGAAAATTAGTATTGTGGTCATAAAGATTAAGCCTAACAAAGGATCAAACCACCATTCAGAGGTATACTTATCAAAAAATTTCCTTCTCGTGATGAATATGGGGAAGCAAATAATTTCAAATGAAATATGCCTAATTATTGCTTGCACTAGAGTAACATTTTCAAGTGTATTTGCATCTTTTATATTAATACCGCATAACAATTGTCCTGGAGTACCACCAAATCTTCTTATCATGAATACTCCGAATACTATCGATAGCAAAAAAGATAAGCAAATACGTATAATTAATAATTTAGGTCTAGCAATGTGAAAAACCACTCTTACAAGAATCAAACAGACTAAAGGAATTCCCTTAATAATAAGACTGTCAATAATATGCGCTAACACACGCCTAGTTATTCCCACATATACATAGTTTAATCTTGGGTAGCATGCTTCAGACCTATAATCCATTACTACTGTTTTTGTAATTTTGTCGTAGAAAAGCTGCTTGCGCTTATCAAACACTGCAAACATTAGAATCAATATTGGTAAAATAAAAAACCACTCAGAAATGTAGGTGGGTACCCACAAAAGTGCCTTGAGAGTGCTTCTCATCACTACTTGCATTAAAGCAGCGTTTTTAAGCGTGTTTGCATCTTTTATGTATATACCAAGTAGCAACTTTCCTGGAGTCCAACCAAGTCTTGTTATCATTAATACTTCCAATGCTATATATACTAAATCTCCCAATAATATATCTAAGTCTTCTAATATTTCATATCGCTCTGATATAAGGTCACTACTAGTGTCAATATCAGGAAAGACATAATTAAAAACATCGGCAAGGGGTTCTCCTGATAATATGAATAAAATTAATAAATAAAATAATGAATAACAGACTAGGAATATAATTTTGTCAACTATATAAGCTGCAGCACGCTTAGTTATTCCCGCATATTTTACTTTAACATCCATTTTTATACCCTCCACATGATTATTTGATGTACTATATTAGTTGGCAATTAAATAATAGTAAAATTGGTTATTTGTATTACTATTTGGGTTAACCTATTCTCAAATAAATTAGCATTAATTTAGTATTATGTGCCATTAAGAACTTGAACAGTACAACCATTTCCAGCAACCTCTAGATACAGCATAAGGTATAAGAGAAGTTCTTTTTCCTTCAGCAGTATTATTCTAAATTTTCATCAAAATAAGCTGTTTTATCCTTTTTTTCCTTATACTCTTCTGCGGTATAGAGGGGTTGCTTCTTAGCTGTGATATTTGGCCATTTTTGTGAGTATTCTACGTTTATGTTGTAAAATAACTTGAAAGTTTTTTGTTCGCTGCTCAGCAACTTTTCATCTAGTTCTAAAATATCTTTTATGGAATCATCAGTTACAATTGCATCCACTGGACACTCAGGTATGCACACTCCGCAATCAATACATTCATCTGGGTTAATCACGAGCATGTTTTTACCTTCATAGAAGCAGTCAACGGGACATACTTCCACACAGTCCGTATATTTACATTTTATGCATTTATCTGTAACAAAATGCGTCATAAAACACTGTATATTTGCATTATCTTGGGTACACTAAATTGATAAGAAATTCAAGCCTTTTATGAAGATAAATAAATTGAACAACAAAGAATTAGAAGTATGGTTAAGCTTGGCTAGAACTATAGGACCAATAAAGTTTTTTAGTATACTAAAAACACATGGATCACTAGATGAGGTGTTGAAATATCTCAATAAGGTGGCTAATAATAAGGTGTATGGCATTCAAGATGCACGAGAAGAAATCAATAATGCAGAAAGAATTGGAGCTAAAATTATACCAGCATGTGATCCAGATTACCCTGATCTTTTAAGAAATATCTCTAATTGTCCTCCTGTAATAACTGCACTTGGTGATATATCATTATTAAGCCGTGAGATAATTGCAATAATCGGTGGGCGTAACTCTTCAATGAATGGAAGAAATTTTGCCAATAAGTTGGCACTTGATTTAAGCGAAGCTGGTTTTGTTATTGTTTCTGGACTTGCAAAAGGAATCGATACTGCAGCAAACAGTGTAATATACAAAAATCATCCCACTATTGCTGTTACAGCAAGCGGAATTGATGTGGTGTATCCAAAAGAGAATTTTGATCTATACAAAAAAATCACTGGGAACGGTGGGTTGGTAATTACTGAGCTTCCATTTGCTACTAAACCAAAGCCTCAATATTTTCCTCAGAGGAATCGAATTATATCTGGTCTATCGCTGGGTGTTGCAGTGATTGAAGCATCGAAACGTTCTGGCTCTCTAATAACAAGTGATTGAAGCATCGAAACGTTCTGGCTCTCTAATAACAGCAGATTTTGCTTTAAATCAAGGGAGAGAGGTGTTTGCAGTTTCTGGTTTCCCTTTAGATTCACGCTGTAGTGGTAGTAATTATTTAATTAAAAACGGTGCTAAGCTTATCGAATCCGCTGATGACATAATAGAGAGTATTAGGTTTAGTTTACCTCCGCAGCAAAAAAACCTATTTGATGTTGAGCACCATTTTGTTAACCAAAAACAAGAAAAATTACAACAGGCAAAATCGGTTATAGTTGATCATATTAACTCTGTACCTGTTGATATAGATGAACTTATATTAGCAAGCGGACTTTCTACCAACATAGCTCTAATGGCTCTTTTGGAACTGGAGTTGGAAAACAAAATAGAGCGTTCACCGGGGAATAAAATATCGTTAATTTTCTAGATTACTTTAGCTATACTAGATGTTCGTGCACTTGACACTGAAATGATGCATAGGATTCTTAGTTGCTGATTTTAGAATTAATAAGAGAAAACTTTTTTTCAACTTGTTGTATAATTTTATAAAAGTGATCGAAATCTAAGCTTGCACTGCCAATTAAAACTCCTGATAAATTTGAAATATTTAACAAATTTTCTATATTTTCTGAACTGACTGAACCACCATATATAATGTGTTTTTTACCAGTACACAATTTTATTACCTCAGCAATTGCATCATTACTTGGCACATGACCTGTGCCTATTGCCCATATTGGCTCATATGCTACGGTATATTCACCGTGTGTTGGCAAGCGGTTTTTGCATTGATATTCTATTACTTCTTTTGTTTTTCCACTTTTGTAATCTTCTGAATTTTCACCTACACAGATAATTGGGTGTAAGCCTGATTCTATTGCTATTTCTGACTTAAGTTTTATTTCACTATCTTTTTCATTGGCCCTTTCAGAATGCCCAAGTATTACGTAAGTACACCCTAGTTCTTTTAACATTTCTGCGCTAATTTCACCTGTGTAAGAACCGAACTTTTTATGATGGCAATTCTGTGCTCCTATATTAATATTATTGTTCAACTCTATACTGCTTGGAAATGACGTAAAAGGAGGGCAAATTACTAATTTAGAGGTAATTTCGTTGCTCTTGTTGTTAAGTTTGCCTATAAAGTCAACAAATGAAGAACGCATTCCATTCATTTTCCAATTTGCTACTATTAAAAAGGACATCAACTTTACTTATATGAGTGAGAGTGCCGGCTGTCGGACTTGAACTGACAACCTACTGATTACAAGTCAGTTGCTCTACCAATTGAGCTAAGCCGGCGTTAAACACATTAATAATATACAATTATCAATGAATTTTAGTCAACTAATTTTTAAAATACTGTATAATGAAAATAATATGAAAAAATTTTTACTGAAGCCAAAAAAGAGTCTAGGGCAAAATTTTATTTTATCGAGTGAGATAACAAAAAAAATCGTCGCTTTAGCTGGTAGTCTGGAGAATTTTAATGTCATTGAAATTGGTCCTGGATATGGTGCATTAACAAGAGAAATATTGGTGCATAATCCAAAGTCTCTACTTTCTATAGAAAAAGATAGAGATTTAGTAAAACACCATGATCAACTGCTAAATGAGCATCAAGGAAAGTATAAAATTATAGAAGCAGATGCACTGCATGTTATAGAAGAAGAGCTGATAGAACGTCCAGTTAAAGTTATTGCTAACTTGCCTTACAATATCTCGGTAGTGTTATTTTTAAAGTGGTTAAATAACATAAAATTCTTTACGAGTTTGACATTAATGTTTCAAAAAGAGGTAGCAGATCGCATTACGGCAAGACCCAATTCTAAAGATTATGGTTCCTTATCAGTGCTAAGCCAGTTACTATGTGATGTAAAAAAGGAATTTAATATTGAACCTAAAGAGTTTTTTCCAAGACCAAAAGTACATTCTTCAGTAATTACAGTAAATCCTTTGCCTACCCCAAAGTTTGCAGTAAATTTGGAAACCTTAACAAGATTAACACGTGCTGTTTTTGCTCAAAGAAGAAAGATGCTGAGAAATAGTTTGCAAAATATAACGAACCATGCTGAAACTGTCCTTGAAAACGCTAAATTGAGTGGAAACCAGCGTCCAGAAGACTTAACTATTGAGCAGTTTTGTTTGCTGGCAAATAATGTGATTTTGCGATAAAATGTATTAGCAACCATATAGCCTTTCTATCCCATAAAAACAGTTAGAGCTATACGACAGAGCCACACCGGCTTCTATAGCTCCGCTTCTGTCATCCTATGGCTTACTGTACGAACATTGCAATATGGCACATAGTAAACGATGTCATTCCAGTGCTTGACACTGGAATCCAGCTTTTTCATAATCATCAAAACGTTGTATTTTAACATAAAACGGCTACTTTTATGTTTACCAACTTAATAAAATTCCTGGATCCCAGTGTCTGGGCACTGGGATGACATCCTCCTGCTAGACAATATTCGTACAGTTGTGGGCTTGACCATAGGATCCAGTTTATAAAACCTGGATTCCAGCGTCACGTGCTGGAATGACAACTTAAGGCATCACCTATAGTTACTAGTCTAACTATAAATATATTTTGGTAAACCTAAATTGCTTTAGCTATAGCTAATTTTGCAAAAGCCCTATTGCAATTTAATTAATTGGCGTATAAGCTTTAAATAAAGCCTATGAAAAAAATGGAAGCTTGTTATTCGTTTGACGATATACTCCTTTTGCCGGCCTATTCTAATATATTGCCTTGCGATGCAGATACAAAAACTTATTTAACAAATAATATAGAACTAAATATCCCTCTCATATCTTCTGCAATGGATACTGTTACTGAGTCGGGCTTTGCAATAGCTATTGCCCAACATGGAGGGATAGGTTGCATACATAAAAATTTATCAATAGATGAACAAGTTTTAGAAGTAAGAAGAGTGAAAAAATATGAAAGTTGGATCGTATATAACCCAATTACGATTTCACCGGATAAAACGGTTGCGGAAGCAATTTCATTAATGAGAGAGCACAATTATTCTGGCATTCCTGTAGTTGATCAACGCAAGTTAGTTGGAATTTTAACTAATCGAGATGTGAGGTTTATTGAAGACCAGAACATGAATGTAAAAGTTTCCGAAGTGATGACAAAAGATAAGTTAGTGACAGTGCGGGAGCAGGGAGTGAATAGTGCCTCAGCAATGAAATTGTTGCATGAAAATAGAATAGAGAAGCTTTTGGTCGTAGATGAAAATTCTTGTTGTATAGGTTTAATTACGGTTAAAGACATTGAAAAATACAATAGATACCCAAATTCATGTAAAGACAGTAAAGGGCGGCTTAGAGTTGCCGCTGCAATTGGCACTGGTAAAAAAGATGGTATAGAAAGATGTGAAGCTTTGATCGGAGAAGAAGTTGATGTAGTTGTTGTGGATACTGCTCACGGTCATTCCGAAAACGTTATCAATACCATTAGGGAAATAAAAAAGATGTATCCTAATACGCAATTAATTGGCGGAAACATTGCAACAAAGGAGGCTGCTGAAGCGTTGATTGATGCGGGTGTTGATGCAGTGAAGGTCGGAATAGGACCAGGATCAATCTGTACAACCAGAATAGTTACAGGTGTTGGTGTGCCACAATTCTCTGCAATCAAGAATGTTGCAGAGTTATGTAGAGCAAAAAATGTCAGACTAGTTGCTGATGGTGGGATAAAATACTCAGGAGATGTTGCAAAAGCTATTGCAGTTGGTGCTGACTCTGTGATGATTGGTTCGATTTTTGCTGGCACTGACGAAAGTCCAGGTGAGATTATTATGTATAAGGGCAGAGCATATAAAGGCTATCGAGGAATGGGATCTATTAGTGCAATGAAACGAGGTTCAGCTAGCCGTTATTTTCAAGATAAAGACTCAAAACTCAAATTAGTTCCACAAGGAGTAGAAGGAAGAGTTCCGTTCAAAGGTCCGGCTTCAGGAGTAATCCATCAGTTGATTGGCGGATTGCAAGCTGCAATGGGGTATACTGGTAATAGGAATATAGAAGAGATGAAAAAAAATTGCAAATTTGTTACTATTACTGCATCAGGATTAAGAGAGAGTCATGCTCATGATATAGTCATTACACAAGAAGCTCCAAATTACGCTTATCAAGCATCTAATTTGTCATCTGATTCAGAGTAGATCCTTTTTTCGTATCCGTTCAGCGGAGTGGCAGAATAAGGTAGACAAGGTGATCTAAAAAGATAATCATAGGGTAAACGTGAGGTAATATGATTGATCTAGAAGAGCTCTGCAAAAATTTACAGCAAAAAAATAGAGAAGTTGGAAGTAGAAGTAGAAAACTTAAAAGCAGAAAATAAAGCCCTGAGGATAGAGAACGCTGAATTAAAGGAGAGGCTTGGTTTAAACTCGAAAAATTCATCTCTGCCAAGCTCTAAAGAATTATACAAAATAAAGAAGGACAAGCCAAAGAGCGACAGAAACGTCGGTGGTCAGGTTGGTCATAAAGGAAGTTTTCGCGCCAAAATGGATGCAGATGAGGTGATAAAAGTAAAGTTGTCATCTACTTGTGAATGCGGAGGAGAGATTGCAATATGCAAGGGACCGTACATTCATCAAAAAGTTGATCTTCCGTAAATTAGGCCTTATGTAGTGGAATATCAATGGTCGTTGCCGGAGATGCGGGAAAAGAAGAAGCAGTAAGTTACCAGAAGGTGTTACGCCAGATACATTTGGTCCAAAAGTTAAGTCAACAATCGCGGCGCTGAGCGGATTTTACAAGAACTCGAAAAGAGAAATAGCAAATATTATAAAAAATATTTTCAACCTGGACATCAGTGTTGGTAGCGTGTCAAATAGCGAGGCTAGAGTTGCAGAAAAATGCCAAGAAGCATATGAGCAGATCGAACAAGAGATAAGTAGAAGTAAAGTTCTACTTATTGATGAAACGAGCCATTATAACAAAGGTAAACTCGCTTGGTGTTTGCAAGCAATACGGCAAGTTTTGTAAAATTTACAGAGTCAAGGGGAATGAAAGTTTTAAAAAACAGTGTATGCTGCAATCGTAATAGCTTGGTAGTATAGTACTTTTCATAATAGTCCAAATAAGGTAAAATAAGGATTTGTAGTAGTGAAGGTAGGTATGCCAGCAGCATATAGTTATGACTTAAGGAAAAAAGCAATGGAAGCTCTAGACGAGGGAGAAAGCAGAGAAACAGTGGCAGCAAGATTTAAAATTGGACGAACTACTTTGTGGGAGTGGCAGCAAAGAAGAAAAGAAACAGGTGACTTTCAATCAAAAAAACTTGGAAATGGAGGTTACAATCACAAAATTACCGACTGGGATGCCTTTGCTAAATTTGCCAGAGAAAACGGAGGAAAGACTCTATTGGAAATGGCTAAACTTTGGAGCAACGTTAGTATCCAAACTATCCACCGAGCCCTGAAAAAAATTGGATTTACACGCAAAAAAAGACCTATGGGTACAAGGAAAGAAGCGAAGAAAAACGTGCTAAATTCTTGAAAATTATAGCAACAAAAGAACCTAAAAACTTAGTGTATATAGATGAGTCTGGCATTGACAACACTGAAGACTACCCCTATGACCTCAGTTATGGATTAGAAAATAGATAAAAGTATAACTAAGAAGAGGGAAACAGGGTAAACTCGAGTATTTTAGTAATAATAAGAGGTTACCCATGAAGAAAGATATTACAGAACTGTACTGTTGCGTCGAGGATTTTTGTCGTGCGGTAGATGATAATTTTGCAAATAGGTTCTTATCAAACGGCAAAAAACCAACCAGAGTACCAGAAATAGCGCACTCAGAAATTCTAACCATAATCCTATTATACCATAAATCACCATGTAAAAACTTCAAGGCTTTTTATCTTTGTTATCTTCAGTTATTCTATAGATCAGAGTTTTCAAAGCTGCCTTCATATCACAGATTTATTGCCTTAAAGCCGCGAGTTTTGTGGTATTTAGCATTACTTTTGCAATGGTTTTGTGAACAAGCAAAAATGACCGGGATTTCCTACATAGATTCTACTTCAATAGCAGTATGCCATCGAAAAAGAATCTCAAGAAATAAGGTTTTCAAAGGATTAGCAGAGTTAGGAAAGAATACTTACGGCTGGTTTTTTGGTTTTAAATTACATGTAGTAATCAATAGACTTCTTTCAAAATTGGAAAAGAGCAAAAAATTAGTATAAAATCATACATTTAAAAGTATGAGATATGAAGAAACTAAGGAGTTAGATGAAGAGAAGTTTCGTCGTCTGACAGGAGTAAAGAAGGCAACTTTCAACAGGATGGTAGAAATTTTAGATGAAGAAGATAGAAGGAAAAAAGCAAAAAGTGGGCGTAAAAGCAAGCTCTGTATAGAAGACAGGCTACTTATGGCATTGGAATATCTTCGTGAATATCGGACATATTTCCACATTGGTCGAAGTTATGGTATGAGCGAAAGTACGACCTATAAAATCATAAAGTGGATTGAAAATACATTGGTAAAACATCCGGATTTTGCATTGCCAGGGCGAAAAGAGGTTCTAAAAAGTGATATAGAATATGAGGTTTTAGTGATAGATGCAACAGAAACTCCTGTGGAAAGACCCAAAAAAAGCAAAAAAGATTTTATTCAGGAAAAAAGAAAAAGCACAGTATAAAAACACAGATTATTTCGGAAAAAGAAAGCAAAAAGATCATTTGCACGTCTTTTTCAAATGGTAGGAAACATGATTTTCGGCTTTTTAAGGAGTCAAAAGTGCACATACTACCAAGTATCAAAGTCCTAGCAGATAGCGGTTACAGAGGTCTACAAAAAATTCACGCAAATGTTGAATTGCCACATAGAAAAACGAAAAAGCACCCATTGACTAAGAAACAAAAGCAAGAAAATCAAGAGCTTGCAAGCAAAAGAGTTGTGGTTGAGAATGTAATCGGTTTGCTTAAAAGATTTAAAATTATTGCAGATAAATATCGCAATCGGCGAAAACGTTTTGGATTGAGATTCAATTTGATAGCTGGAATTTACAATCTAGAGTTGATGATGTGAATTTTGAAAGAGGTCTAATGAAATAGGTGAAATTCAAGGTGTTACGCTAACCAGAGGTAACGTCGATGACAGAAAACCTGTACCAACTCTAACCAAAAAACTAACTGGACTTTTGTTTGGAGATAAGGGCTATATAAAGAAAGAGCTCTTTGAGAAACTATTCGATAGAGGTCTAAAACTCGTCACTAAAGTGAAAAAAGGTATGAAAAATGCACTGATTTCGCTGAAAGAGAAGATTTTACTAGGGAAAAGATCGATTGTTGAAACGGTTTTTGGCTGCCTAAAAAACAAATTTGAACTTGAGCACACTCGGCATAGATCCACAGTAAATTTCTTGGTACATATTTTTTCTACCCTCATTTCTTATTCAATGCAATCGAAAAAGCCCTGTATTTCTCAGCTTTACTTCGTTGGTTAATCCATAACTGGGGTCTATGGATATTGTCAGAAGGGACAGCGGTTTTATGCCCTAAAATCTGGGAAGAAAACTCAACGAATCAGTATGATTGCAGCTTTAAGTGAAAGAAAAATAGTTGCTCCATTAACCTTTGAAGGCCACTGTAATATGGATATTTTTAATGGATGGTTTGAGCAATTTTTGATACCGACCTTGGAACCTGGACAAACTGTCATTCTTGACAATGCTACTTTTCATAAGTCTGATAAGATCATTAAGCTTGCTAAAGGGATTGGTGCAGAAATTTTGTATCTGCCACCGTATTCTCCAGATTTTAACAAAATTGAACATCATTGGTTTGCTATAAAAAACAGAGTCAGGAAAAACATTCCTCTATTCAAGTCTTTTCGTCATGCTGTTGATTCTGCCTTTCTATGATCTGTTCGGATTATTATGAGAAGTGCTATAACTGACAGATATGCAGCATACAATTATTTTTCTGATGAAAAGAGGCAAATTTGTTGGATCAAGGGATTTTGAAACATAGTTGGAACATTGAGGTCAAAATTCTCGGCTGTTATTTGAGAGATGTTGCTGTTGAGTTGTTTGCACTGAAAAAAGCTCTGTTAAAAAATGAGATAGATGTTTTTAGATTTGCCAGACGTGCCAGAAAATTGCGAAAACGTACAAGGTATTACTTGAAGGAGATATTTTACCTACCTGAAGCAATAGGAGCTTCTCGAGTTGCAAAAAATATTTTGAAATCTGAAAGAATGATGTGGAATTTTTTGAATGATTCAGAAAACATTCCATTGACATGTTGAACAACAGATACGACACTATGTCGTTTACCGTAAAAACTCATATTTTACACAATCACAGCGAGGAAACACATTCCTCGAACGGATAATTTCATTATACTTAACATGGAAACAAAGGGGCTTTCCAAAATCTCCTATCTATTGTTTCTTAAACCACTCTGCTGAACGGATACCTTTCCTTCTTCAGTTCTAAAATATTGTCAAAAATCTCAAAAAGATGAGCTAAAATAAGAAGGAGAATAGCAGGTTGTTTACACTTTCATACTATGCCCATAGCATCATATATTACTTAACCTTGCAATAATTTTTTTATTCTTGCTGCTTCTTCAAACTCTAAATTTTCAGCATGCTCTATCATTTGCTTTCTCAAGTCATCCTTATTAGTATTTACTTTCGGTTCTGCTATTGCCCTCTCCTGTAAGGTGTTTGATATAGGTTTTATTATAGTCTTCGGGACAATATTGTGTAATATATTATGTTCCTCTTGTTTTTTTCTTCTTCTTTCAGTCTCTCTTAATGCACGATCTAAAGAACCAGTGATTTTATCTGCATACAAAATTACTCTACCTTCAGCATTACGCGCAGCACGACCGATCGTTTGAATGAGCGATGTTTCTGATCGCAAAAATCCTTCTTTATCAGCATCCAAAATTGCAACCAACCCACACTCTGGAATATCAAGACCTTCCCTCAGCAAGTTAACACCTACTAAAACATCGATTTCTTTAGATCTTAATTTACATATAATTTCTATTCTTTCCAATGCACCAATATCCGAATGCAAATAACTCACTCTCATATTTAATTCACTCATATATTCAGCTAAATTTTCAGCCATTTTTTTCGTCAGTGTAGTGATTAAAACACAAAATCCCTTTCCTATTGTCACTTGTGCCTCATGAATTACATCATCAATTTGACTCTCTATTGGTTTCACAATGCAGATTGGGTCTGTAAGCCCTGTTGGGCGGATAACTTGCTCTATAAATACATTATTGGTCTTTGCCAACTCATACTTTCCAGGAGTAGCTGAAATGTAAATAGTCTGCGGCCTAGCTTTCTCCCACTCTTCAAATTTTAATGGACGATTATCAAAAGCGGAAGGGAGCCTGAAGCCATAGTCAATCAATTTCTTTTTACGCACCTCATTACCACTGTACATTGCACCAACCTGAGGAACGGTGACATGACTCTCATCAACAAATAAAATTACGTCTTTGGGTAAATATTCAAATAAAGTAGGCGGTGGATCACCAGCTTCCATTCCATAGAGATACCGCGAATAATTTTCAATACCTTTACATATTCCTGTTGTCCTCATCATTTCGATATCAAAATTAGTGCGTTGTTCGAGGCGCTTTGCTTCAACAATCTTGTTTTGCGAATAGTAATAATTCAAGCGTCCATGCAGCTCTTTTTTGACTAATTCAATTGCTTGCAACAGAGTCTCACGCGTGGTTATGTGATAGCTATTTGGAAAAATGGTGATTTTATCTATGCGTTTGATAACATTGCCAGTTATTGCATCAATTTCAGAAATTTCTTCTATTTCATCGCCAAGCAGCGATAAACGCCAAGCTTTATCTTCATAATAGGCAGGAAATATATCGATAATATCGCCACGCACTCTGAAATATCCTCTCTCAAACCTGGCATCAGAGCGCTTGTATTGGAGATCAGTTAAGTTGCTCAGGAAATCATTAATACGAATTTTATCTCTAACACTTAAGGGTATGGTCATGCTGCGGTAACTTTCAGGCGAGCCAAGACCGTATATACAGGAAACACTGGCAACTACGATCGTATCCCTGCGCTCCAAAAGGGAGCAAACGGCAGAATAACGCAGCATGTCAATCCTTTCGTTGATTGCAGAGTCTTTTTCGATATAAGTATCAGTTTGTGGCAAATAGGCTTCAGGTTGATAATAATCATAATAAGAAATGAAGTATCCAACAGCATTATTGGGAAACAATCCTTTCATTTCCTCATAAAGCTGTGCTGCTAAAGTTTTATTGTGTGCCATAATTAATGCAGGCCTATTTGTTCTTGCAATAACATTTGCCATAGTAAAAGTTTTCCCAGAACCAGTAACCCCAAGTAAAACCTGATCTCTTTTACTGCTATTTAGCCCCGCAACTAAACTATCGATTGCTTGCGGCTGATCCCCAGCTGGTTGAAAATTTGTAACTATTTGAAATTCCATAAGTTCTACCTACTATGTCTTCATAGTGTGTTTATTATTGTATAATACACTTGCTAGTGTAAACTAAGTATGAAAGTGAATAATAAATGGATAAGAAATTCTATTTTTTCTTTTTATAGGGCTTGCTCCAAATTCTATTGTTAGTTAATACAAAAAACACTGTTAAAATTATAAAATACGCCACTACTTTTAATCCAAGTTTATGCCTATGCTCTAATTCTGGCTCTGCTGCCCATTGTAGAAAACTTACCACATCATATGCCATATTTCCGACTGTAGCTTGCCTAGCACCATTATATTCCACCATTCCTTCAGAAAGTGGTGGTGCCATAGCTAATCTGCCTGTTGAAAAATACGGGTTAAAATATAAACCATTCTCATCATGCTCGCCGTTTTGATAACCTGTTAACAGTGAATAGACATAATTTGCACCATCATGCCTTGCTTTAATAATTAATGATAAGTCTGGTGGAACAGCACCATTATTGCTTGCTGCAGCTGCTTCTTTTGTATCAAAAGGTGCAACAAAATAATCCGAAGGTATTCCAGGTCTGTCAAACATTTCACCCAAATCATTTGGGCCATCTTTAACTTGATAAGAAGCTGCTATCTGTTTTACATCTTCTTCAGAAAAACCGATATCTTGCAAGTTACGAAATGCCACTCTATTCATTGAATGACAAGCAGCACAGACTTCCTTATACACTTTATAGCCACGCTGAATTGACTCCCTATCGAAAGATCCAGTAATTCCATCAAATTTCCAGTCCATTTTCTTATTTGGTGATGGCTTGAATTCTTCTGCATACACAAAATTAGCAAAAAACAATATGCAAAGTATAGCTAACATACTTCTCATCAGCATTACTTCATCTCCGGCACAGAATCACTTAAGATTTTTGGTGGTTCTTTTGGCTTTTCATACTTACTAAGAAGCGGTAAAATTATTACAAAATATGCAAAATAATAAAGAGTGGATAGCCTGCTCATAGTGATGTAAGGCTCTTTCACCTCTTGTCCTCCAAGCCAGGCAAGAAGTGCAAAATTTATTGCAAAAACCCAAAAAATTTTCTTGAATACCGGGCGATAAGTACCACTTTTAACTTTTGATTTATCAAGCCAAGGTAACAAAAACCACACTAAAATAGACGCAAACATGGTAAGCACACCAGTAAGTTTATCTGGAATTGAACGTAGCATTGCATAAAAAGGTAAAAAATACCACTCTGGCACTATATGTACCGGAGTGACCATAGAATCAGCTTCTATATAATTGTCTGGATGTCCAAGATAATTAGGAGCATAGAAAACAAATGCGAACAAAACTACAAAAAACAGACCAAAAGTTATGCAATCCTTGACTATATAATAAGGATAGAGAGGAATGGTATCCTTATCTGATTTTACCTCCACTCCACTTGGGTTACCAGAGCCAAACCTATGCAGAGCTATCACATGAAGCATAGCTAAAGCAATAATAATGAAAGGCAGAAGATAATGCAGAGCGAAAAAACGGTTAAGTGTTGGGTTATCCACTGAAAAACCACCCCATAACCATATAACTATTTTATTGCCAATTAAAGGTATAGCTGAAAATAAGTTAGTTATGACTGTTGCACCCCAGAAACTCATCTGTCCCCAGGGAAGAACATATCCCATAAAGGCAGTTGCCATCATTGTAAAAAATATAAATATTCCAATAAACCACACCATCTCTCTCGGTCTTTTATAAGATCCGTAATATAATCCACGCATTATATGAACATAGACTACCATAAAGAAGAGCGATGCCCCGACAGCATGGGTGTAGCGTATTAACCACCCGTAATTCACATCCCGCATTATGCGCTCTACACTATTAAACGCATAATCAACATGCGGAGTGTAGTGCATAGCAAGAAATATACCTGTTATTACTTGCAAAATTAGCGCTATGCCAGCCAAAGAACCAAAGTTCCAAGCATAATTTAAGTTTTTTGGCACTTGATAAGAAGCAGTATGTTTTAGAAAAGAAAATATAGGCAGTCTATACTCTATCCATCCTAATATGCCTTTTTCTTCTTCTATCGTTGTTTTTTTTTTAGTATCATCTTGCATAACTTAAAGCTTTCTCTACCTTTAACTCATTTTATTGTAGCAGCTTATCCCCAACGAGCAATAAAAAGTTTAAAGCGATATTAATTACTATCTCTTCAGCAACCTATCACGTGCTGCATTTAACTTTTGTGCAAAATATTCCGAGCCTCCCTTATCTGGGTGAACTAATTTCATTAAATTTTGATATGCTTTATTGATTTCATTTTGACTTGCCTCAGGACTCAGCCCCAGTATCTTTAATGCTTCATCTTTGGACATGTTATCACCAGTGTAATTTTCAGTATAACTTCTACTGCTGTTAAATTCGTTCAAAAACTTACTCAATATAGAGTTCATCATGAAACTTATGTTATTTTTTTTTGTCAGGAAGAGAAAAAATACAACAACGCTAGGTAAGACAAATGTAACTACTATGAATATCAAAAAAAGGAAAAAGATGAATGACATGTATATTTTTTTATCATTTTATGATTAAATAGTAACAATTATAATCGTCATGGTAAATAACATGTTCATCCAGATTGAAGAAACACCAAACCCAAATACGCTAAAATTCCTTCCTGGATTTGAAATTTTAAACGAAGGAGAAACGGCTGATTTTTCAAATGCAGACGAAACAAAAAACTCCAAGTTAGCAGCAAATCTTTTTCAAATAGAACATGTGGTAAGAGTGTTTTTTTGTCATGATTTTATTTCAGTAACAAAATTGGGTGGAATTAATTGGGATACATTAAAAGTAGAAATTTTGACTACAATCATGGATCACTTTACTTCAGGTGGAAAAGCGCTAGATAAGGAAGGAATGAATGATCCAGACGAGGAATTTTTCGATGAAAATGATATAGAAATTGTAAATAGAATAAAAGAATTGATGGAAAGTTATATCAAACCTGCAGTTGCTCAAGATGGTGGTGATATCAAATTCCGTGGCTATAAAGATGGAATAGTTTATGTTGAGCTGCAAGGAGCCTGCTCTGGGTGCCCAAGTGCTGCAATTACTTTAAAGCAAGGAGTGCAGAATATGCTGAGCTACCACATACCAGAGGTTGCAGGTATAGAGACCACACTATGACTAATCAAACGGTTAGAGGAACGAAAGATCTTCTGTTTGATGAATGGTATAAGTTTAAATACATCCAGCAAACAGCAAATAGAATCTCAAATTTATACGGCTTTTTGCCCGTCCAAACTCCAATATTTGAGTACACGGAGGTTTTTACAAAAACCTTAGGTGATAGCTCAGATATCATCACTAAAGAGATGTATAGCTTCAATGATAAAGGGGGAAAGGGCATAACTTTACGTCCTGAGTTCACTGCAGCGATTGTTAGACTATTAATCGAAAAAAAATTACAAACACCGATAAAATTATTTTCAACAGGGCCTGCATTTCGTTACGAAAGACCGCAAAAGGGAAGACAAAGGCAATTTCATCATATAAATTTTGAAGTTTTTGGCATAGAAGATCCAAAAGCTGATATTGAATTGATATCACTCGCTCAGCACTTACTAACTGAATTTGGCATCAATAAAAATGTAAAGCTGGAAATCAACTCTTTAGGTGATGGTAAAACAATAACTAAATATAGAGAAGCTTTGATATCATATTTTAAAAAGTTTCAAAATGACCTATCAGAAGATAGTCAAAATAGGTTGATCAAAAATCCACTCAGAATACTGGATTCCAAGGATGAGAAAGATAAATCAATAATTTTGGATGCACCTAAAATCAGTGACCACTATACAAAAGAATCTTCATATTTCTTTGACCAAGTGTTAAATGGACTGCAAGCTCTTGGCATACCTTACACTGTAAATAGCAAATTAGTTCGAGGTCTAGACTATTATTGTCACACAGTATTTGAATTTGTCACAGAAGATTTAGGTGCACAAGGGGCAGTTTTTGCCGGTGGAAGATACGATAATCTAGTATCTTCAGTGGGTGGAAAACACACTCCAGCAATAGGATTTGCAGGAGGTATTGAACGCATAATGGAGTTAATCAATTATTCTCCGAAAGAAGAGCGACCTATTTACCTAATTCCAATTGGCAGAGAGGCTGAAGAACATGCTCTAACACTTGCGAATGAATTGCGCAGAAATGGTTTATATATAATCTATGAATATAGCGGAACGCTCAGAACCCGAATGAAAAAAGCAAATCAAGCAAATGCTAAAGCTGCTTTAATCTTTGGCGATGAAGAATTGAGTAGTAAAACTTTAAAGATTAAAAACATGGATACAGGTGAAGAAAAAATAATCGCCCGCGACAACATAATAGAAAATATCTAGTTAAGAGCAGGGTTAGGCTGTAATATTTTCTTGCATAACCATATAACATTGGGAATAGAAAGGAAAAAATCACTTTACAAACTCCGCCAGCTCCCTTATCATGAAACTGAAGGTATTCAGTTATCTTCATCTGTGCAGATTAAACAGCAAGAAAACAACGTAGTTGGCGTCTTATTTTTAATTTTTTCCACTATGTGCACCTTATGTCTTCACAACATTTCTAGCTATATAAGCTGAAACGCGCTGTTTAAGACAGTATAGTACGCCGATTTGCAGGATTAGAGAGTGAACACTAATTACCACGGGGTTTCTTTGCCTTTTTTTTCTGCCTAGTAAATTTCTTAAACATTCAAACTAAGGTGAATTGCACTTAAAAGCAGCTAAATTGCAGTATTTAAGACTTAAAAAAACGCCAATACAGAAAATAGACAATGACCAGGGCTTCTTTTGCCTTTTTTTTTATTTGGTAAATTTCTTAATATTTATGGCTAAAAGAGCCCAAGAGAGGTGTCATTCCTGTGCTCCTTTTTTTGTCATCCCAGTCTGGGATCTAGTCTTTATTATGCAGCCACTTATTTAAAGTTAAGTTTTCTGGATCCAAGTAGTCAGGGCACTGGGATGACAGGAGAAGGGGCTACTCGGATGACAGGAGAAGGAAGCACTGGGATGACGGGAGAGGGAGCTACTTGGATGGTATCCGTTCAGCAGAGTGGTTTAAGAAACAATAGATAGGAGATTTTGGAAAGCCCCTTTGTTTCCATGTTAAGTATAATGAAATTATCCGTTCGAGGAATGTGTTTCCTCGCTGTGATTATGTAAAATATGAGTTTTTACGGTAAACGACATAGTGTCGTATCTGTTGTTCAGCGTGATTGTTTGTCAATGGAATGTTTTCTGAATCATTCAAAGGAGAGTAGACCAGCGGACCTTCCCCGCCAGCCTCTCGCAGAACCTTACTATTACCCACAAGTATAGAATTCATGAGCAAGTCTCCATCCTTCTGCTAAATCAAAGAGACGTTTCCATCCCTTCCACAAAGCTATAGGGCCTGGTTCTAAGTCATTTTTGCGAGCTAAAAACCCTCCTAACTTGCCCACCCACCTCACAATTTCTCTTATAGGTGGTGGAGTCTCAGGATAGTTTTTTGTCTTAAGCATTTTGGTATATAAAACCTTCCATTCGTCATCAGTCAGTATGACAGTGCAAGAAAGATTCGGATTTGTTCTAGCTACCAATGTGATAAAAAATATTCTCCATGCAATTATACTCATAATTGTAAGAAAGCGGATTAATCTATCTGCTGTTTGGAGCCTACATTCTTCAACTTTAAGACCGGATTTCAAAATTTTATGAAAAACCTCTATTCTCCATCTTAAGCAATACCATTGTATTTTTTCTACTGCTTCTTCAAAATTATTAATATTTATATTTGTCAACAAAACCCAGTTCATAGGCTCTTCGCCAAATGGGGGGTGTTTTTCTATAACATAGACAGCATTTAAACTTAAATTAGGAAGTTTTTGGGTTTTACGTCTAGCATTATTTTTTGATGCATTCATCACAAAGTTACTAAACTTTACTTCTAAAACTGTTGTTCTTTGAGGTTTATCATTGCGAGCAGACTTGTATTTCTCCTTGACAAGACATGCAAATCCCACAACCTTTCACCACCTTTTTCAGAATAAGTCGACTTCTTATTTACTGTTCTGTTTTGATTTCCTCTTACTACAAAAAGAGATTGATTAGTGGAAGCGACTTCAAATAAATCATAAATATCTGCTTCTCTATCGCAAACGGTAACTACCTTAACGTTCTTTAATCCAGGATGGTGAGTAGAATCTTTAAGTGCACCGTATGCTTTCTTCCTCTTCTATGGGAAGAGCAGTATTATGGCTTCTTCTTTTCAACTCCTTTAGGTCTTCAGCTAAGGAAGGTCTAGTACTAATTTTTTGATCTAATAATCCTATAGACCCCAGTTATGGATTAACCAACGAAGTAAAGCTGAGAAATACAGGGCTTTTTCGATTGCATTGAATAAGAAATGAGGGTAGAAAAAATATGTACCAAGAAATTTACTGTGGATCTATGCCGAGTGTGCTCAAGTTCAAATTTGTTTTTTAGGCAGCCAAAAACCGTTTCAACAATCGATCTTTTCCCTAGTAAAATCTTCTCTTTCAGCGAAATCAGTGCATTTTTCATACCTTTTTTCACTTTAGTGACGAGTTTTAGACCTCTATCGAATAGTTTCTCAAAGAGCTCTTTCTTTATATAGCCCTTATCTCCAAACAAAAGTCCAGTTAGTTTTTTGGTTAGAGTTGGTACAGGTTTTCTGTCATCGACGTTACCTCTGGTTAGCGTAACACCTTGAATTTCACCTATTTCATTGATTACTACATGTAATTTAAAACCAAAAAACCAGCCGTAAGTATTCTTTCCTAACTCTGCTAATCCTTTGAAAACCTTATTTCTTGAGATTCTTTTTCGATGGCATACTGCTATTGAAGTAGAATCTATGTAGGAAATCCCGGTCATTTTTGCTTGTTCACAAAACCATTGCAAAAGTAATGCTAAATACCACAAAACTCGCGGCTTTAAGGCAATAAATCTGTGATATGAAGGCAGCTTTGAAAACTCTGATCTATAGAATAACTGAAGATAACAAAGATAAAAAGCCTTGAAGTTTTTACATGGTGATTTATGGTATAATAGGATTATGGTTAGAATTTCTGAGTGCGCTATTTCTGGTACTCTGGTTGGTTTTTTGCCGTTTGATAAGAACCTATTTGCAAAATTATCATCTACCGCACGACAAAAATCCTCGACGCAACAGTACAGTTCTGTAATATCTTTCTTCATGGGTAACCTCTTATTATTACTAAAATACTCGAGTTTACCCTGTTTCCCTCTTCTTAGTTATACTTTTATCTATTTTCTAATCCATAACTGAGGTTATAGGTAGCCCTTCTGTTGTAACTGCAAACGTTGTATGCATCACTAATCCATGGGTTTTAAAATTAGTTGTTTTAGATGTTAATCTTGCTGCTATAATCCCTAATCCTTCGGTCTTTTTATGATTTTTATATGAAATATAACTCGTGTCTTGGATAGCTAAGATGGTTGAGTGTTCCTTAGCTCTTTCAACAGTTTTAATTATATGACTGTCTAATATCTTTCTTTCAGAAATGGCATCGTTTTGGAAAAATCTATAAGCTGCTTTACTTTGATGCCAATCTTCACAAGCTTGATTTATTGAACGCTCAGGTGATTCAGCAAAACTATTAACTATTTTTAAAAGCCTCTTACTTAATCTTATATCACCAAAATTAACAATTCCAAATTCACTTTCTGCCCATTCGCCAGTTGAGGTATTTATATTTCTTTCCATCATATATTCCATTTTTAGACCATAGATCTATTTATAATAGAAAGTTGCATTAGTAAAATAGCAGCTTTTTCACCATTTATAGATTTATGGGTAATAGTAAGTCGCAGAATTGTGCATGAGGTAGAGTAGGCAGCCAGCGAGTTACTATTAAGCACTTTTCCAACAGCCTCTCTCCGAACCACGCATGACCGTTTCCGTATCACGTGGCTCTCCAATAATCTAACGTTTTAAGGAATCACCATCATATTTCCCATATTGGATTTTCTTATGGCATTCATGACAAACAACAAGAGTTTTTCTCTGTCGTTCAATCATTCTTTTCTTCCATTCAGGTAGTTCAACATTACTCTTACTTCGTAGATCAGCAAGTTTACGTACATGGTGTACCTCAATCTGCTCTTGTGATTTACATAATTCACAAGTTTGTGCCAATAGTCTTTGCTCTATTTCACTACGCTTATTCCATATTGGTATAAGGTTATCACTTATGCTTACCCATTTATTCCATTTTAGCGACACAGCACCAAAGTGTGTAATTAATGGTATCTTTGATGGTAAACGATCTACTCTGATTTGGATGACTTTTCGTTTTTCACCTTCATCGTTTTCAATCATCGCACCAAATTTTCTATAAATTTTCCTGCAAGTTGTTTTGTATTTAGATGCTAAAGTCTTTACTAATGATACTTCCATCACATACTTCAGATAACTTAGTGTGTGAAGGTTGTAGGCCATTTTGTAGTATTGTACAATTCCTCGATATTCAGTTTGATACTGAGCAACAATACTGTAAGCTGTATCAATTGTACGTTGAGGTAAATGTATAGGCTTTCCACAACGCATATATTCAGAACACTTTTTCTGCTTTATATGGTGTGGTACACGTAAGCCAACACTACCGTTAATACACCGCTGTGTCCGATGATCATGTTTATCATCTGCATGCAAGACGTGTATTTCATAACCCAAAAAATTGGCTTTGCTATCACATGCGTGTGTAATAAGCGTTTTATCTTCATTAAGCATAAGTTTGAGCTCCTCATTGAGGAATCTAGCAATCTCATTTTTAATTTGTTCAGCTTCATTTTTTGGTCCTGCAAACCCTACCAGAACATCATCAGCATACCTAACATACCAAAGACGTCGATAATTTTGATCACAAGAGTCCTTAGATGGCATACTCTGCACTAATTGGCGCAGTTGCCTTACTTGCTCCCAATTCCCTTGTTTTCTCATCATCGATACTTGCTTGGTTAACCTTAAATATTTTGGGTTTGTCCTTCTTCGCTTACCTCGGTTATTTGCTGGTATTAATGTATGTTCCACATGTTTATCTAACCGATCGAGTAATATGTTACTCAGAATTGGACCAATAATAGAGCCCTGTGGTACTCCACTGTGACTCTTATTGTACTTCCAATTTTCCATATATCCTGCTTTTAGCAGTCGATTGATTAGTTGGATAAAACGGTTGTCTTGAAAGCTTTCACTCAGTATTTTTAACAATATGGTATGATCAATTGAGTCATAACATGCTCTGAGATCCCCTTCTATAAACCATTTTGTACCTCTGCCTTTTTGCGTTACTGCTTTTAATGCAGTATGGCATCCACGCTTTGGCCGGAATCCATGTGAACACTCACTAAATTTAGACTCATAATAGGCTTCCAATATTAATCGGATTACTTCTTGAAGTAACTTGTTTGACCATGTTGGCAATCCTAACGGCCTTCGTTTACCGCTCTTCTTTAAAATGTAGATACGTTTTACTGGTATCCATCGATATCGTTCATAGCGTAAATCCTCTATGATTTTATCAATTTTCTCCAAAGACATACCATTAACTGTTTCAGCAGTTACACCTTCTGTCATAGCACCTTTATTACGACAAAGTTTACCATACGCTTGAAGGTAAAGATCACGCTGATAAAGTAGGCGATATACGTTTTTAACCGGCAGATTTCTTTGTCCGCGTTCACGTATAATGTTAAGTATTGTTTCAGCTTTCCGCATCTTGCGTACCTCCCAATTTCAACATTCAATTATCTGTCACCCTTTGCCCTGTATGTGGCTCTCCCACATTCCCCGGTGGTTCGTTACTTCCACGACTACTACGATGACTCCGTAACCATAGAACTCGCGTTCCTTAGGTCATCCCATGTTCCGTCACTAAGAACTGTTCTAGATCAACTTAGGTTTTCCATTCATCCTCTTAAATAAGTTCACTACTTATCGTTCTACAGCCAGAATGTCGCACAAACGAAAGTTTAATCTGTGCTTACTGTAGACATGGGGTTTTAAATGTGATACCCATGGATGTGAAGTCCCACCCCTGAAGATTAGAATTCAAGCAGTTTAGCTTTAACCATATTGATCAGGTGTTGCAAGCCGTTATCTTACACATCTTCAGACAACTCTCGCTTTACATACATGCTCTTGTCCTCCTCCCCTTTCGGGTTAAAGTTAGTTGTTCACCTCGAGGCCATTTATTCTGAACCCCGCTTAGCTCTGCTAAGTATTTCTTAATGCGTGCCACGGCGCACCCTCTCGACTCACACAGCTCCCATTATTCAGCCATCAGTTGTAATAGTTTAGACTTGATCTGACAGGCAAACAAAGTAAGATAAAAATATGAACAAATTTTAAAGGAGTGTCAGGCAACACAAGAAAAAATACTAAAACCAAAGTTGGGATTGCTAGAACTTGCAAAGCAATTAGGAAATGTATCACAGGCGTGTAAGGTAATGGGATATTCAAGGGATACATTTTACCGCTTCAAAGAACTGTATGAAACAGGAGGAGAAGAGCGAAAAGCAAGCCATTATATGCAAATAGAGTATCGGAGGATATAGAAAAAGCAGTAATTGAAATAGCAATAGAATTTCCAGCATATGGACAAGAAAGAGCAGCAAACGAAGAGAGGAATTCTCATCTCTGCAAGTGGAATAAGATCAGTGTGGCAAAGAAACAATCTTGAAAATTTCAAAAAGAGGTTAAAGGCATTAGAAGCAAAAGTAGCTCAGCATTTTAACAGAAGAGCAGATAACAGCTCTAGAGAAGGCTAAGGAAGAAAAAGAGGCCCA
Organism: Wolbachia endosymbiont of Oedothorax gibbosus; assembly: GCF_936270435.1. Lineage (NCBI taxonomy): Bacteria > Pseudomonadati > Pseudomonadota > Alphaproteobacteria > Rickettsiales > Anaplasmataceae > Wolbachia > Wolbachia endosymbiont of Oedothorax gibbosus. Next base: position 382,276 of record NZ_OW370567.1, on the reverse strand, counting down.
TGGAGAAATTGAAACAGAGCATCCAGGATACTTGGGTAGCCAAGACAGTTATTATGTGGGTAATATCAAAGGTATTGGAAGAATTTACCAGCAAACCTTTGTTGATACCTATTCTAGAGTTGCTTTTGCTAAGCTTTACACAGAAAGGACTGCTATCACAGGTGCAGATCTTCTTAATGATAGGGTAATACCGTTTTTTGATGAACAGAAAGTATCATTACTACGCGTTTTGACGGATCGTGGTACAGAGTATTGTGGCAGACCGGAAAATCACGCTTACCAGCTGTATTTGGGGGTAGAAAATATTGATCATTCTCGAACCAAAGCTCGTTCTCCACAGACTAATGGCATATGTGAAAGGTTCCACAGAACTATGCAAGATCAATATTATCTTTAGAAAGAAAATTTACACCTCTTTGGCAGAACTTCAGTTAGATGTAGACCATTGGGTGCATTCTTACAATAGATCTAGACCGCATTCAGGTAAATATTGCTATCCTATGCAAACCTTTTTTGATAGTATGCATATTGCTTATCAGAAAAATATTGATAGCATTAAACAGGATGCTGATTTTGGTTTTGACTTTGTCAATTCTTCTGTCAGTTAATTCACGCCTGTCAGATCAAGTCTAAACTATTACACTTTTGCTGTTTTGTATTTCATCTATCTCCTTCACACTAAATTACCATTGTATATCTTCTTTGGCTTTATGCTAGTTTCGAAAGAGGTCTATTCTCAAAATCATCTTTTAAACCACTTTCTAAGTAACTTCCCAAACTATTTTTTAAATCATCTTTTAAATCACTGGCTAACTCTTCTTCACTGCAATCTTCTATTATTACAATACCTCGTTTGAGTAATTCTTCTTCATATTCATTATTAATACTGTTCCTACCAAGATCAAGCACTTTGATTTCCGTTTTTTGTTTAACAAAGCCTAATAACTCGGTTGTATCTACGTTATCCAACTCATGTAAATCTAAAGTTTTACCTCGGATATATCTATTAAATTCTATTGCCATTCTCCCTAAGCATTGTCAAATATATTTCAACTCTACATAATATTTCAACAAAAGTCTACTTCTTACCCTTAATCAACTCTAAAGCCTTTTTCAAATCTATGCTTTCAATATCCGCGTTTTTGCCCAAAGCAACGTTTGTTTTACCGCATTTTATATAGAATCCGTACCTACCGTTGCAGATGAAAACTTCTTTTCCCTTTTCATTAACCCCGAGAGACTTTAGTTCTTTGCGTGGACTGTTTGCAATAATTTGTACAGCTTCATTTAATTGTGTGTCTAAGACCTCTTTGGAGCTTTTCTTAAGAGAAAAGTATTTACCATCATAGAAAATATAGTACCCAAATCGCCCAAGGCCTATTTTTACTTCTTTCCCGGTTTCAGGGTGTTCTCCAATTACTTTCGGCAAGGAAAGTAATTGAGTAGCGGTGCTCAGATCAATATCATTAACATTTATATCTTTTGGTATAGAAACCGCTTTTTTCTTTTCTGACTCATTATTAAACTGCAGGTAAAGCCCAAAAGGACCTTTTTTAATTACTACCTCTTGTCCTGTTATATTATCTATACCTAAACTTTTTGGATATTCTGAATTGTCGTTACTACCTGTAATTTCCTTTGTATGGTTGCATGCAGGATAGTTAGAACATCCAAGAAACACCCCAGCTTTTCCAAAGTTTAATTTCAATATACCATCGGAACAATCAGGACATTTCTTACCTATTTCTTCTTTTCCTTCCTCTGAACAAAACCAATCGACTACCAAGTCATTAATACCGCTGAAAACTTCATCATGCGTCATTTGCTTGACAGAGGTTACATGACCAAAAAATGGCACCCAAAAATGGCTCAATTCTTTTTTCCAATCTGTATGTCCATTTGAGATTAAATCAAGCTTTTCTTCCATTTGTGCTGTGAAATCATATTCTATACAACGCTGAAAAAAAGTTTCTAAAAATATGGTAACGATTTTACCGCGGCTGCTTGGAATAAATCTTTTGTTATCCAATGAAACGTACTCACGATCTTGTAATACCGAAATAATTGTTGCATAAGTTGATGGGCGACCTATACCGATTTCTTCCATTTTTTTTACGATACTTGCTTCACTATAACGAGGTGGCGGTTGAGTAAAGTGCTGTTTTGGCTCAACTGAAATCAGCTTGCATGCTTCCCCTTCTCTCATGACAGGCAGCAGGCCTTCACTTTCGGCTTCCATGTTATCTTGGTAGACTTTATAAAAACCATCAAAGAATATACTCGATCCACTTGCTCGCAGAATTACTTTCTGGTCAGTAGAACTAATTTCGACTACCACTTGATCAAGGATCGCCGATTCCATTTGACTTGCAATGGTTCTTTTCCATATCAAATCATACAATTTAAATTGCTCTGGCGTTAAGTAATCCTTAATACTACCTGGCGTTCTACTTATATCAGTTGGACGAATTGCTTCATGTGCTTCTTGAGCATTTTTGACCTTTTTTACATATTTACGAGGAGACTGCGGTAAATATTTATCACCATATAATGACTTAATTGACCCTCTAATTGAGTTTATAGCCTCATCTGCAATATGAAACCCATCTGTACGCATGTAAGTTATCAATCCTACAGTTTCACCACCAATATTGATACCTTCATATAAATTTTGCGCTACTCGCATAACATTTTTCACATTAAAATACAGTTTATTCACTGCATCTTGCTGAAGACTTGAGGTAATAAATGGAGGTAGCGGGTTTCTCTTAACTTGCTTGCGTTCTACTGTGCTTACAGCATACTGCCTTGACTCGATCTCCCTAACTAAGTTCTTTGCTTCTTCTTCATTCTTAATATCAAATTTTTCTAGCTTTTTATTGTCATAGTGGCTTAGCATAGCAAAAAAAGCCTCATCTTTGCTATTTTGCATTTCTGCCTTTATGCTCCAATACTCCTGTGTTATAAATTTACTGATTTCATCTTCTCGTTCGCATATAAGCTTTAATGCAACAGATTGAACTCGCCCCGCAGATTTGCTTCCCGACAATTTTGTCCACAGCAGCGGTGACAAGCTAAATCCAACTAGATAATCCAAAGCTCTGCGTGCTTGCTGTGCGCGCACTAAGTCCATGTTTATTCCACGTGGATTTTTTATAGCTTCTTGCACTGCCCTTTTTGTGATTTCGTTAAAGACTACTCTATGAATGTTACTTTCATCATTGATTGCTTTCCTTTCCTTTAGTGCCTCTATCACATGCCAAGCTATTGCTTCCCCTTCCCTATCTGGATCTGTTGCAAGATATATATCTGATGTTTTACTTGCTTGCTTTGCCAGCTCTTTTACATACTTCTCTGCTTTCTCAATAATCTCATACTTTATAGCAAAATCATTATCCGGATCGACAGAACCGTTTTTTGCTGGAAGATCCCTCACATGTCCAAAGGATGCAGCTACTTTGAACTCTTTACCCAAATATTTACCTATCGTCTTTGCCTTCGCCGGCGATTCAACTATTAATAATGCCATATTGTTAATTATTTTAGTACTTAAAGATAATATGTTGAGGAATATACAATGAAATGTAAAAAAATATTTTAATAGGTCTTGTGAATTTTACGAACCGGGTTGTAGATGTTCTCCAGAAAATCCTTGGACACTGCTATTTTTAAGTGAATTTGAAGGCTCATTACAATAATATACGATTGCAGCAGCAACCAGACAACAAGCTCCAACTGCTATCCCCACTGCTAACATTTCTAGGTGAACTGCAATAGCTATTCCTAAAGCAACTCCAGCTATTGCCAGTGTAGAAGCAACTACAATAGACAGCTTACTTCTCTTTTCATTTTGCGGAGCAGCATTACTTGGGTTACTTGGCAGTACATCATCGCCTTGATTTACTTGATCCAAAACTTCAGGCTGCTCCTGTTCAGGAGTTTTTTCTTCTTCTTGTTTTATTCCCAAAACTTCTAATGAATTTTTAAGAGTGGCAGATTTTTTCTCAGCAGAACAAGTAATACCTTCCTTCATATTTTTACCCCTTTCTACCAATAGGTCTATTGGGGACTTGTCATTATTGTCCTTAGCATCAATTTGCGGAGCAGCATTACTTGGGTTACTTGGCAGTACATCATCGCCTTGATTTACTTGATCCAAAACTTCAGGCTGCTCCTGTTCAGGAGTTTTTTCTTCTTCTTGTTTTATTCCCAAAACTTCTAATGAATTTTTAAGAGCGGCAGATTTTTTCTCAGCAGAACAAGTAATACCTTCCTTCATATTTTTACCCCTTTCTACCAATAGGTCTATTGGGGACTTGTCATTATTGTCCTTAGCATCAATTTTTGCCCCACCTTTTATTAATGCTTCTAATTTGGGATAAAAACGTTTATTTATAGTACTTTTCATAATAGTCCAAATAAGGTAAAATAAGGATTTGTAGTAGTGAAGGTAGGTATGCCAGCAGCATATAGTTATGACTTAAGGAAAAAAGCAATGGAAGCTCTAGACGAGGGAGAAAGCAGAGAAACAGTGGCAGCAAGATTTAAAATTGGACGAACTACTTTGTGGGAGTGGCAGCAAAGAAGAAAAGAAACAGGTGACTTTCAATCAAAAAAACTTGGAAATGGAGGTTACAATCACAAAATTACCGACTGGGATGCCTTTGCTAAATTTGCCAGAGAAAACGGAGGAAAGACTCTATTGGAAATGGCTAAACTTTGGAGCAACGTTAGTATCCAAACTATCCACCGAGCCCTGAAAAAAATTGGATTTACACGCAAAAAAAGACCTATGGGTACAAGGAAAGAAGCGAAGAAAAACGTGCTAAATTCTTGAAAATTATAGCAACAAAAGAACCTAAAAACTTAGTGTATATAGATGAGTCTGGCATTGACAACACTGAAGACTACCCCTATGGATATTGTCAGAAGGGACAGCGGTTTTATGCCCTAAAATCTGGGAAGAAAACTCAACGAATCAGTATGATTGCAGCTTTAAGTGAAAGAAAAATAGTTGCTCCATTAACCTTTGAAGGCCACTGTAATATGGATATTTTTAATGGATGGTTTGAGCAATTTTTGATACCGACCTTGGAACCTGGACAAACTGTCATTCTTGACAATGCTACTTTTCATAAGTCTGATAAGATCATTAAGCTTGCTAAAGGGATTGGTGCAGAAATTTTGTATCTGCCACCGTATTCTCCAGATTTTAACAAAATTGAACATCATTGGTTTGCTATAAAAAACAGAGTCAGGAAAAACATTCCTCTATTCAAGTCTTTTCGTCATGCTGTTGATTCTGCCTTTCTATGATCTGTTCGGATTATTATGAGAAGTGCTATACTTTTTCAAGCTGAAAACTGTAACCTACCTCCTCAACGCTGTTGCAATATTCTGAAACAACGTAATGCAGCAAGGTTTGCCCTAAAGAATCAGGAGTATTTAGATCTACTCCATTTTCAATTAAAGATTCTATAGTAGAAACATCACAACATCCTTTAACTAATGCGTTTTTGCCACCGCTATCCTCTTCCATTAAGTCAATGTTTGCTTTATTTTCGACGTGTGGATAAATATTATGCTCTACAATCTTGTGTGATATAGGAGTACCGTTTCCATCCTTTAATCCCGTAATTCCTTTTTCAACAAAAATATTTATCATTGAATAGTATGCTTTTTCTGTTTCCACATAATCGTGATAAAAAATGGAATCATCCCATGAACTCACTTTTCTATGATTATCTACAAGTTGGTCAACACACAGATCAAGCGGTGTTATGCGTTCACTATTTGGAATATTGTAACATACACCTTTATCTACCAGTGAGTGAAAAAGGGAAATAGCATTCTTAAGGGATATGATTACACTCTCTCTTGCACAACCTTCCCTAAATTCCTTTGAGTTCATTTTGGACTGTAATTGATCAAAAAGCTTAATCATATCTTTATGAGGATTTGTATTATAACTGATGTTATTATCTTGTGTATCTTTCTGAACATTAGGGTTACTACTATTTTTGGAAGAAGACTTCTTAGAGGAAGGTTGACCAAAATTAAAAGCATCAAAGTTAAATGATGTCCTTTTTAAAACAAAATCATCAGAATTAGGGTTATTAAAATACTTAAAGAAATAATGAAAAGTCGTGTTCCCGTCACTATCTTGCACATTAATATCGTTCACATCTAACTTCCCTAACAGCAAGCCCGCGGTTTTATAAGAATTTAATTTGATAGCAAGACGTAAAGCGTCAATAAGAGATACTTTTGCTCCTTTGTTAATCAAATAATCAACAATTTGCTCATGATCTTCTTTGATTGCATAATTAATCGGAGTAATACCAATATATATGTAATCATATTTAATATTAATATCGACACTGAACTTTTCTACTACTGTGCGTACAGATTCTAGATTACCTGCAAGAATTGATTGGTACAAAAAGTCGTATGGTTGCTTCCTTATATAATCTGCAAATAAATCATCAGATTTTGCTGTATTTTTCTCTTCATCCCCATTTTTATCATATTTTTTTCTTTTTTTCTTGTTAGGTAGCACTTCATATGCCTTTTGAACCTCTAGAAATGGCATTACAAGATCTTGCATTTCTTTCGATTCGGACTCAGATAAAATACCACCACTATGTCGCTTTTCTGACAATTCTTGATATCTTTCTTTTTTTTTAGGTGGGAGTTTATCAGGATGATATTTCAGTGCTAATTTTTTATAAGCTTTGTTTATTTCTTCCAGAGTAGCATCTTTATTTACTTCTAGTATTTAATAGTAGTTCCTAGCCATATATACTCCAACTTACAAATAATATATATTAGCATCATATGACATAAAAATCAAGTGAACTCACCCAGAAAAAGTAGAGATGTAGACAATACCGGAATTTCTATATACTATAAGCTCCTACGTCATACCGCCGCGGTATCTCAGCCGCTAACATGTAGCGGGATGACGGTTGTCGTTTAGCCATAAACATTTAAGAAATTTACCAAATGAAAAAAAAGACAAAAGAAGCCCCATGGTTGGCTAATTATCTATATTAACTTTATAAATTGGCGTTTTTTACTCTCAACGCTCCAATTTAGCTACTTTTATAACAAAATTGTAAACATTAAGAAATTTACTAAGCAGAAAAAAGGCAAAAGAAACCCTGCTAGCCAGTTATTCACTATCTATTTTTTTAATTGGCGTTTTTTGTTGTCTTAAATGCTTTAATAAGCGCATTTTAGCTTATGTTGGTAAAAACCCGAAAGTTTTATAAAGACATAAAGTGCACATAGTGCAAAAAATTAAACATGATACGCCAAGTATATCGAGTTTTTTGTCATTTTATCTGCACAGACTGAAGATAAATAATTAGCTTCAGTATTATGATACGGGAGCTGACGGAGGATGTCAAGGAAGTTTTTCGTTTCTCAATGCGCTGCCAAAAGCTATGCAAAAAGTCTATTGATTACCATATGTAATTTGAAACCATAAAACCAACCATGAGTCTATTTCAGCAATTCCGGAAAAAACTTTGTTTTTTGAGATTCGTTTCCTATGACATGTTGCTATAGGTGTTATACCATACGCGTCAAGTTAAGGAAAAGTAGCATAAGGAAAAAGAAAAGTAGTAAAAATTATTTTAGATATTAAGTAATAAAGCTAGTAATTTATAGACTCTTCTAAAAGAATTATCTTATTTTAGATCAAAATTTCCAAAAAAATGGGAATGTTCAAAAAAGTGTGTCAAACCGAAAAAAAAGTAATAAATTGATATAAAAAAAATGGAGGTTTCACATATGAATCAAAGAATAGCAAATAAAACTACTGGATTGGTAGATTATAAAGAATTAGAAACAAATATCCTGTCGTCTATACGAGAAGGAAGGCCGCTGACGGGAAGGGACGGAGTATTAACACCATTGATAAAAAAGCTGCTGGAGGCAAGTTTGGAAGGTGAAATAGAAAATCACTTGTTGGCTGAAAGCGAAGAAAATAATCGAAGAAATGGGAGAAATGGAAAGACTTTAAGGACAAGTGCCGGTTCATTTGAACTTTTGACGCCAAGGGATAGAGAAGGAAGTTTTGAGCCGCAAATAGTCAAAAAAAGGCAAACAAACTTACATCCAGAGCTTGAAACGAAGATCTTGAGCACATTTGCCAGTGGTATGAGTTATAGAGATATAGCGTCACACGTTGAGGAAATTTATGATCACAAAATATCGGCGGCAGAGATATCAAGTATTACCGACAAATTGCTACCGGTAATCAACGAATGGCGTAGTCGCCCATTGCAGTCTGTGTACCCAATAGTGTTCATGGATGGCATGTTTTTCAAAGTTAAGGAGGACGGGCATTGCGTAAGTAAATGCATGTATAATATATTAGGCGTAGATCAAAATGGCAGAAAAGAGGTACTAGGCTTTTATTTAGCCGAAAGTGAGGGAGCCAACTTCTGGTTAGGGGTATTAAATGACCTAAAAGAGAGAGGAGTAGAGGATATTCTGATTGCCTGCGTCGATGGTCTAAAAAGTTTTCCTGCAGCAATAAATAGTGTGTTTCCTAAAGCAGAAGTACAGCTATGTATAGTGCATCAGATAAGGAATTCATTGAAATATGTATCCAGCAAAGATGTGAAAGTTTTCATGAACGATTTGAAGAAAATATATCGTGCTTCAAGTAAAGAAATCGCTGAGAATTATTTGCTTGAGCTGGAAGAAAAATGGGGTGAAAAATATCCTTTGGTTATAAAATCGTGGCAAAATAATTGGGAAAATTTATCTGGTTATTTTAAGTATTCTGGGCCAGTTAGAAAGCTGATTTATACCACCAATCCTATTGAGGGGTTGCATAGACAGATTAGAAAATTCACTAAAACTAAGGGCTCATTTACTAGTACAAATGCCTTGTACAAACAGGTATATTGTGCTATAAAAAAGGCAGAGCAAAATTGGATTATGGCTATACCTAATTGGGCTTTAACTATATCTCAACTTGATATTTTCTTTCCTGGTAGATTGAAAATTGAGTTGAATTAAAAATGCGGTTTGACACACTTTTTTGAACATTCCCAAAAAAATAAATGTAACAAACAAGTTTAAATGGTTGGGCGATATTTCCTTAACTCGGTCCTGTGATTCTTTTTTCACTAACTCGTTCAGGACTTGGACTATCTACTTGAGAATCTGGCTTTATTTCTTTAACTTTATCATCAACTATTTTTTCCACTTTCTCTATTTTATTATTACCACTGGCCATAATTGCAGGTAGAAAATCTTTCATCAAATCTAGCAATTTCTGCATATCTTCCTCATGAGTACTGAGGCCCTTTTCCAGAAGTCTGATCATATCAGCTTCTGAAAAATTTTGAATAGTTCCATTCTTTACTAACTCTTGTATAGCAGATCGTTGCTCTTCATTTTTAAGCATTTTTATGATCCTTATTTTATTCTGGGCCTCTTTTGATTCTTCAGCGTTTGCAGGGTATACCATATCATAAATGAACTCTTTCTCTAATCTAGAGAAGTTAGTCTTTTCCCAAGTCAATTCATCGATCACATCTTTCACAAAACTTTTCACTGCTTTTCCGCATTCAATTGCACCCTCTTTTACTTTACCAATACTTTTATCTGCATTTTCTTTTATTTCATCTCTATGCTGATATATGGCATAACCAATAGCAGCTATAGCCGCTATTGCTAAAAGCCCTAACAACGCTATTCCACCACCCAACAATGCACCAGCCACTCCCCCTATTGCTAATGTACCTACTAATGCACCTGTCAATGTTGTAAATGCTGCTCCACTTATAACTCCTTGAACTAACAGTTGGTTGCCTAAAGCTTCAAGTTTTTCCTCCATTACTAGATTTTTACCAACTTGCTCAGCTAGTTTTTTGAATTTTTCTCTTCCTGATAATTTTTTTGACACAGCTGTAAAAAATTTTTCGCTTTTCTCATTTTCTAATAAACTGATTATGTCTGCCTTTTTAGTTGAATCTAAATTTTTCAGATCTTCATTTTGATCCAAAAACTTTCTTGCTTCTTCCTGTAAAGCTTTATCTCCTTGAATAATTTCAAATATACCTTGAGCAAGGTACTCGCTGTTACCAGTATCTACTGCACCACCTTGTACCATATTCAATTCCTATCAATTATAAATATGCCTAATTATACATACTAATTATTAATTATATTATAATAAATATGAGATAATTAACATAATAATCTCTTTCCAAATATAGAATTTGTATTAAAATATCTAGATTACATGAAATTAAGGTACTTTATGGGTGAAAAAAAATTAAAAGCTGCTGTGGTTTTATCAGGGTGTGGTCACCTTGACGGTGCAGAGATAAGAGAAGCTGTTTTAAGTCTGCTTGTGCTTGATCAGCAGGAAGTGGATGTTAAATGCTTTGCACCTGATATCAATATCACACAAGTTATGAATCATAAAACAAAAGAGGTAACAAAAGAAAAAAGGAATGTACTTGTAGAAGCAGCAAGAATCGCAAGAGGCGAAATATATGACTTAAAAGAAGCCAAAGCTGAAAATTTTGACATGCTAGTTGTACCTGGTGGATACGGGGTTGCGAAAAATTTATCTGACTTAGCTGAAAATAAAGACATGGTGACAGTAATGCCTGAATTTGAAAGATTGGTTTTAGAATTTTTTGTTACAAAAAAGCCGATAGGAGCAATATGCATATCTCCAGCCATCATTGTTTCAGTTTTAAGTAGCAAGATAGGTAAAGAAGAAAGTAAGGTTAAGGTAACTATAGGAGATGACAAAGAACAGTTGATAGAGAAGCTTGGTGGTGAACACATAAAATGCGATACAGAGTTATCAATAGAAAACGAAGAACATAATGTATTTTCCTGTTCTGCTTATATGCGTAGCGACGAAAGTACATACTCTGTATATCAAGGGATAAAGCATATGATTGACAGCATGGTAAAAAAGATTAACAAAAAAACTAAACAGCCATTCCTCTAAGATATAGTAATTTAGACTTCCTTACACAATTAACTGTTGAATTTTACATTCTTAGCTGTATTATAGCTAAAGTGCTCTAGGTTTACTGACTATAACGGTATGGTGTAGGGCTTTAGCTCTTTTTTTATAAACGCAAGGTGTTTTATATGTCAGACCTTTTCTATATTGAAACTACGTGTTGTGTGGACGGTCAGTGTGATGTCTATACAGGGGAAGTGAGTTTTAATGATGTCATGTTAGGCAAGTTCAGTCTAAATTCGTGCAGCGGGAAAGAAGCTATGATAAATCTAGACATTATTACATTCGATATTAATATCGCTATCGATGGTCAAAATGGAAAGGTAATAAAAAGAGACCTTAAAGGTCTTGAATTTGTAACTAAAGATGATGGTTCTTGGTATATTAATAAGGATTTTGGTAATGATAGATTTGAAGTTATAGTAAAGCAATCATAATTTTACATCTCAGGTGGGAATGTTCAAAAAAGGTATCCGTTCAGCGGAGCGGTAAAATAAAAAGTAGACAAGGAGTGCTAAAAACATAATATCGCAAGTAGTATGTGTGGTCTGATCTACTAGCTAGTCTTCTCAAGCTCTGTGAAAGCTTTAAAATAGAGATAGAGCAACTAAAAGCAGAGATAAAGAGGTTAGAGATAGAAAACGAAAATTTTAGATCTGAGAATAAGGCGCTAAGAATTGAAAATGCTGAATTGAAAGAAAGACTAGGTCTGAATTCACAAAATTCATCGATACCGAGCTCAAAAGAGTTATACAAGCTAAAGAAGAAAAAGAAAAAAAGTGACAGGAAAATAGGGGCACAGATTGGGCATGAAGGAAGTTTTCGCGCCAAAATGGATGCAGATGAGGTGATAAAAGTAAAGTTGTCATCTACTTGCGAATGCGGAGGAGAGATTGCAATATGTGGAAAACCTTACATTCATCAAAAAGTTGATCTTCCGGAAATTAGGCTTTATGTAGTGGAGTATCAATGGTCGTTGCCGGAGATGCGGGAAAAGAAGAAGCAGTAAGTTACCAGAAGGTGTTACATCAGACACATTTGGACCAAGGGTTAAGTCAATAATTGCAGCGTTCAGCGGGTTTTACAAAAATTCAAAACGCGAAATAGCGAGTGTCGTAAATGATATCTTCAATTTGAACATAAGCGTCGGTAGCATATCAAATCTTACTATTACCCACAAATAAAGACATGGTATTGTATTTACTCAAATAATTTAATTTTATTAACTTGAAAGATTATTAGATTAAAATTATTAAATTAAGAGTTATAATTTTAGCAACTAAAAGCTGTAAATTGCACCATATAAACAGTTATTTCAAGCAAAAGTTATACCATTAAGAGCTATGCAACAAACGTTCATATTTGTGGGTAATAGTAAGATATCAAATAGTGAACATAGAGTTGCTTCAAAATGCAAAAAAATGTATGAGCAGATCGAACAAGAGATAAGTAGGAGTAAGGTTCTACATATTGACGAAACCAGTCACTATAATAAAGGTAAACTCGGTTGGTGTTGGATGTTTGCTAGCAATGAAGCTAGTTTTATAAAATTCAAGAGGAATGAAAGTTTTAAAAAATAGTGCGTTTTGCAATCGTAATAGTTTACGACAGATATGCAGCATACAACTACTTTGCCGATAAGAACAGGCAAATCTGTTGGATCAAGAGATTTTGAAACATAGTTGAAGTCAAAGTTCTGGTTAAGAAACGTAGCCACTGAATTATTTGCACTGAAAAAAGCTTTACTAAAAAGTGAAATAGATGTTTTAAGATTTGCCAGACGCGCAAGAAAATTGCGAAAGCGTACACGATGTTACTTGAAGGAAATATCTCGCTTGCCTGAAGCACTATGAGCCTATCGAGTCGCAAAAAATATTTTGAGATCTGAAAGAATGATGTGGAAATTTTTCAGAAAACATACCACTGACATGCTGAACGGCAAGTACGGCATTATGTCGTTTATCGCAAAAATTCATATTTTACCCAATCGAAGCGGGGAACTTGAACGGATAATTTCGTTATACTTAACATGGAAACAAATGGGCTTTCCAAAACCTTCTATCTATTGTTTCTTAAACCACTCTGCTGAACGGATACCAAAAAAGTGTGTCAAACCGCATTTTTAGTTCAACTCAATTTTCAATCTATCTGGAAAGAAAACTGTATGGTCCCAGAGTGTGATGGTACAATAGCTTCTTCACTAATCCAATTATTTTTCTCCTGGTCTAGCCTATCATCTAATATAGCCTGCCTTATTGATGCCATTAACTTATTCATGAAGAAAATGTTGTGAATGGTAACAAGTGTGTAAGCCAACAATTCTTTAGCTTTCAATAAATGGTGTATATAAGCTCTTGAATGTCTTTTACATGTAAAGCATAAACAATCATTTTCAATTGGGTTATCATCTAGCTCGAATTGTTGATTCCGCAAATTAATATGCTCTTTACACTTTGAAGCAATAGAATCTCTATTTTTTACTTTAATAAGCGCACCACCATGCCTTGCTAAACGAGTTGGATGCACGCAATCAAACGTATCAATTCCAAGACTAACTCCGCGAAAGATGTCCACAATTCCACCAATACCAAGCAAATGAGTAGGCCTATCTTTTTTCAGATGGTCCATAGTGAAAGAAACTACATCGTACATCTGCTCTTTACTTTGACCAAGTGATCCACCTATTGCTTGACCAAAAAATGGCAAATTGTTAATAAAATTACAACTTTCTCTACGTAAATCTTGATATACTCCGCCTTGACTAATTCCATACAGTGCTTGCTTGCCATTATTATTTTTTTTAAATTCATTTAAAGAACGTTCAGCCCATCTGTGGCTCATGAGCATTGATTTTGCTGTGTATTCTTTGCTTACGTGAAATGGAGTGCATTCATCTAAAACTAGGATTAAATCTGCACCTAATTTCTGTTGGATTTGTATAGATTTTTCAGGGGTTAAACAATAAGTTTTACCATTAATGTAAGAACGAAAAATTGCTCCATCCTCATTAATTTTGATCAAAGTTTTTTGTTTTTTTCTTATTCCTTTTATCTCTTCCGAAACTGATCCGTGGCCTAAACTAAATATCTGATATCCACCAGAATCAGTTAGCATTGGCCCATTCCATCCCATCATCTTATGTAGGCCACCGAGCTTTGCAACCGTGTTCTCTCCCGGTTGAAGCATTAGGTGATAGGTGTTGGAAAGTATGATTTGGGTACCTGCTTCACTTATTCTTTCAGTATCTGCAGCTTTAATTGCAGCTTTTGTTGCGCAGAATATAAATGCTGGTGTTTCTACGCTTCCATTTGGAGTTTTAATTGTTCCAACTTTTGCAGAACCTGATTGCTTGATTATCTTGTATGAAAATTCTTCTTTCATCTATTTGCCTGAAAGTTCTGTTATGATGTTTTCTACTTTTTTAGGAGTGAGATTTTCATAGAAGTCATTATTAATCTGCACAACTGGAGCATTAACGCATGCACCTAGGCATTCAACTTCTTTTAAAGTGAACAAGTTATCTTTAGTAGTCTCACCGATATTGATTCCAAGTTTCTTTTTAAAGCTATTTAAAATTTCTTCGCTATTGCATAACCAGCAAGGAGTTGTTCTACAAATTTGTATCAGATATTTACCTACTGGTTTTAAATTATACATAGTGTAAAAACTTGCCACTTCATATACGCGAATATGTGGAATATGCAGCATGTCAGCAACATAACGCATAGCAGATTCAGGAACCCATCCGCATTGCTCTTGAACCAGATATAGTAAAGGCATGACAGCGCTTCCTTCTCTGCCTTTAGGATACATCTCTATAAACTTTCCTGCTTTCTTGAGGTTTTCTGATGTAAAACTAAACTGCTCTTCTTTTTCTATCATTCATGAGACTCGTGTAAACTTTAACAGATTATACCTGTAGAACCAATGATTGCAATTGTTGGTTTTTTGAGTTCTACAATATTATATCTGTAGAGTGGGTGCACCCAATTTGTGAATTCTTTACTGCTATTCATTTTCCATATTTCGCTTTGCAGATTACAAAGGTGTTAATTTTTTAATTTTAGTTAAAATTTTCATTGACATTAACACACAGGAGTAATCATAATAGCATTTTATTAATATTTTAAATAAAATCATGTCTATATTAGGAAAATTACTCGGGATCGACTCAAATACACCAGAAGTTAAAGAAGCGATAGGTTTTAATCCAACAAACGTAGAGTTAATTGAAGGAAATGGAGTTGCTTACGGACTTAGCTATCAAGATAATGGTAATGGGAGCAGTAAAGTAAAATTACTTATTAGTCCATTATATCAATCAAAAACATACGAATGTGGTACAAATATCAGCGTAGCAAATGAATTCAAAGATCAATTATCTCTCACATTAATAGAAGATTCAGCTGAAATAGATAAAGTTGGAGTTATCTTTCCTGAAGAAGGAATTAGCGAAGAAGGAGAAAAATGCGTTAAAGGCTTATCTTTTAACACTTACGGAATTAAACAATCAGTTAATACTCCTTCAGTTGAACATTTAGATAAAAGAAAATTACAAAAGAATATTAATAACGACAATGTTGCAAATGCAGGCAATAGTTACTCTCAACCAAGAGCAGCAAAGGTTGACAATGGTGATGTAATTGTAATCGCTCATAACTTAAAGGATCAAACTTTAGTTTCTTGGTATTTAAAGTTAGGCAAGAGCGGGAAATTTAAAGTATTGGATGGAAAACAAGGTTTCACAGAAAGGAAATTGTTCAAATTTGGTAATCCGGGGCAATTGGTATTAAATGGAAACACGATGCTTTATTCGCAAGTGAGCAAAAGGATTACTAAGAACCTGTTCATAATCTTTTAAGGAGTAAAGAAGTGAAAGCAAGAACGACCATTTGTAAGCTAGTGTTGAGTTTCCGCTCGCAATTTTTCCACAAACGCCTACATTTTTCCAACCAAGCAAAAGAGCGCTCAACAACCCATCTCTTTGGCAGTACAACAAAGGTGTGTAATTCACTTCGCTTTATTACTTCGACCGTCGAACCAATAGTTGCTTTTATTTGTGTTGCAAAATTTTCTCCAGTGTAGCCTGCATCAACAAGTATATTTTTAACTTCAGAGAGTTTTTCTTTAGCATTTTCGACCATTTTCATGGCACTGCTGCGGTCGGTTGCTTCTGCCGTTGTTACATAAATCGCGTGTGGTAAACCTTGTGTATCTACTGCAATATGGCGCTTTATTCCTGAAATTTTTTTACCTGCATCGTAGCCCTTATTTTCAGCAGTATCTGCATTTTTTACGCTCTGAGCATCAATTATACAAAAACTAGTTCTTTCTTTCCGACCATTGCTGATACGTGTCTCTCCAACTAATTTTTTTTAATACACGCTCCAAAGTACTTTCTGTATCTTCGCTTGGTTTTTCACTCCATTTTTTAAAATATTCGTAACAACTTCGCCATTTTGGAAAATCTTTTGGCAGCATTCTCCACTGACAGGCACTTTTTAGGACGTACAGCACTGCACAAAATACATCATACAAATCAAGTTTTCTTGGTTTTGTTTTCTTCCTACTACTCTCCAGAATTGATCTGATTTTTTCAAATTGTTCTCGACTTATGTCACTTGGGTATAAATTTCTCATATATCCTTATTCATATACATCATCTCATAGTTTATCACTTTTTTGAGATTATGAACAGGTTCTAAGGAGAATCAAGAGGTAAGAAAAACACGTATTTTTAAATTTGATATGGCTAAAGTGATTCAGGGTCTGAGGGATGGAGTTAATGGCTTTTTACTTGGTAATGGAAAAGGTCAAATAGATAATAAAGCACTATCTCTTTCTAGAGAACATGAAATAAGCTTTTTGCAGTATGTTGAACAAACGGAAGGAAATGATCTAGTTGCTTTTCTTGAAAATGACCAATCAGCTAATGAGCAGAAGTTACATATAGCAACTCTACTTAAAAATGGATCAGTGTCAGATTTTCCTATCTATCAATTTACAGATCCTATAACCCCAGTTATGGATTAACCAACGAAGTAAAGCTGAGAAATACAGGGCTTTTTCGATTGCATTGAATAAGAAATGAGGGTAGAAAAAATATGTACCAAGAAATTTACTGTGGATCTATGCCGAGTGTGCTCAAGTTCAAATTTGTTTTTTAGGCAGCCAAAAACCGTTTCAACAATCGATCTTTTCCCTAGTAAAATCTTCTCTTTCAGCGAAATCAGTGCATTTTTCATACCTTTTTTCACTTTAGTGACGAGTTTTAGACCTCTATCGAATAGTTTCTCAAAGAGCTCTTTCTTTATATAGCCCTTATCTCCAAACAAAAGTCCAGTTAGTTTTTTGGTTAGAGTTGGTACAGGTTTTCTGTCATCGACGTTACCTCTGGTTAGCGTAACACCTTGAATTTCACCTATTTCATTGATTACTACATGTAATTTAAAACCAAAAAACCAGCCGTAAGTATTCTTTCCTAACTCTGCTAATCCTTTGAAAACCTTATTTCTTGAGATTCTTTTTCGATGGCATACTGCTATTGAAGTAGAATCTATGTAGGAAATCCCGGTCATTTTTGCTTGTTCACAAAACCATTGCAAAAGTAATGCTAAATACCACAAAACTCGCGGCTTTAAGGCAATAAATCTGTGATATGAAGGCAGCTTTGAAAACTCTGATCTATAGAATAACTGAAGATAACAAAGATAAAAAGCCTTGAAGTTTTTACATGGTGATTTATGGTATAATAGGATTATGGTTAGAATTTCTGAGTGCGCTATTTCTGGTACTCTGGTTGGTTTTTTGCCGTTTGATAAGAACCTATTTGCAAAATTATCATCTACCGCACGACAAAAATCCTCGACGCAACAGTACAGTTCTGTAATATCTTTCTTCATGGGTAACCTCTTATTATTACTAAAATACTCGAGTTTACCCTGTTTCCCTCTTCTTAGTTATACTTTTATCTATTTTCTAATCCATAACTGAGGTCTAGAGAGCAATTATATATTAAAGGCAACGGTCAGGGTGGTTTTATCGTAACTGCGGTAAGTGGAGAAAATATTGTAACTTTTAATCAAAACGGCTCTGGAAAATCTTCTGAAGCAACAATAATACCGGCAAATAGCATCAAAACTCTCAGTGATTTTGTTAATATGATTAACGGTCAATTAACGCCAGATATTATTTCTAGTAGCACAGTAGTTCCTATAGAAACGGTTGTGACTTCTAAGCAAGCGTCGACTGCTGCAATTGCTAGTACAGCAGAAACCGACACTGTGAAGACTACCAAATTAACAACAGAAGCATCAACTACCGTTGCACCTACTTCTACAATGAGTAAATCTTCAACGACTCAAACAAGTACAGTAACAGTGGAGCCAACAACAGCAGCAAGAACAACTACTACTTCACAAGCAACCACGATTACTGCAACGTCAACTAATGTGCCTTCGGAAACTGAAACAAGTACTGTGAAACCTACAGCAGCAACTGCTGCGTCGACTTCTACAATGAGTAAACCTTCAACAGAGTCAACAACTCAAACAAGCACAGTAACAGTGGAGCCAACAACAGAAGCCGTTGCATCGACTTCTACGATGAATAAACCTTCAACAGAGTCAACGACTCAAACAAGCACAGTAACAGTGAAGCCAACTGCGCCAACAACAAGCTCAGAGAAAACTACACAAACAGTATTTATTATACCAAGTACTAGAACAAGAGAGTCAACAACTCCTATATTTACCACGACTTTACTTCCTCAAACTACTTCTTCACCACAGCCTACTCAACTTGCTATAGGGTCTAATAGGGCAGGAGTGATTACTCCGCCAACAATGTTGCAAAAAACGTAAAATTAGAGAAAAGCATTTCTCGAAAACTTCTGTGTCCAAAACCAAGAGAGCTATTTATTTATAGCACCAATAATCAATTAACCATCAGCTTCAATGAATGATATGAACATATTATTTCAAGGAAAGTTCATGGGGAATAAGAGATCGGCTGTACGGATTAGCTGTAGCTATGAGCCTAATCGGTTGTCAGAAAAGTATTTGTTAGATGCTTATGAAAGAGCAGCATCAAAGCAAGTAAGTCAAAAAAGCTTAAAACATAAAAGTGCGATTCAAGGGGGATCAAATGGTAACAGTGAGTTTATATGCAAGAGTTTCTTCGGGGAAACAAGCACAAGAAAATACAATAGCAAGCCAAGTTGCAGCTATAGAGAAGCAGATTAGCATGGATGGGTACAGATTATTGAGAGAGCATGAATTTATTGATAATGGCTACAGTGGATCTAATTTAGTCCGTCCTGGTCTAGAAAAATTACGTGATAAAGTAATAGAAGGTGAAATTGATAAAATTTACATTCATTCTCCTGATCGTTTATCTAGAAAATATGCATATCAAATGATATTGCTTGAAGAATTTCAGAAAGCAGGAGCAGAAGCGGTTTTTTTAAATTATGAGATTAACGATAACCCAGAATCCCAATTGCTGTTACAAATGCAAGGTATGATAGCAGAATATGAACGTGCAAAAATTATGGAACGAAGTCGTCGTGGAAAGATTTATGCGGCTAATAAAGGTTGTGTAAGTGTAATGGGAGGAGCTCCATACGGTTATCGTTATATAGATAAGTATATGGGAGGAGGACAAGCTTTATTTGAAATTAACGAAGAAGAAGCTGATGTTGTTCGCAAAGTATTTTTGTGGATAGGCAGAGAAAGGGCAAGTATTGGGGAAGTATGTCGTCGGCTAAATACTATGTCCATTATGACACGAACAGGAAAAAAGTGCTGGGATAGAAGTGTAATTTGGGGTATGTTAAAAAACCCCGCTTACAAAGGACAAGCAGCTTTTGGTAAAACAAAGGTAGGTGTAAGGTTACAACAGATAAGACCACAAAAACATTCTTGTGAACAGCCAAAAGATAATTACTCCATTTATCCTGTCGAAAAAGCGAATTGGGTTTATGTTAAAGTGCCAAATATAGTGGATGAAGATATATTTGATATGGTTCAAGAACAGTTAGCTGAGAACAGAAAAATAGCCAGGACAAGAGAAAGAGGAGCAAAGTATTTATTACAAGGTTTAGTCGTATGTAAGCGTTGTCGTTATGCATATTATGGAAGTCCTGTAAGAAATAAACGAGGAGAAAAAGTTGAGCATTATGCATATTATCGTTGTATTGGTAGAGATTCTTACCGTTTTGGTGGTAACAAAATTTGTGATAATAAACACATTCGTACAGATGCATTAGAAACAGCTGTGTGGGAAGAAGTTAAGCATTTATTGAAAAATCCAAATAGAATTTTAGAAGAATACAAACGTAGACTTTTAGAGCTTAAAAAATCATCGTGGGATAAAAAAAGCGATTTGCTTGAAAAGCAAGAAAATAAATTAAAACGAGGCATTGCTAGACTTATTGATAGTTATGCCCAAGAATATATTAATCAAGAAGAATTTGAACCACGAATCAAAGCGATGAAACAAAGCTTAAAAACAATTGAAGAGGAGAAGAAGAGGATATTTGATCAAAAGAAATTAGAACAGGAAGTAACTCTGGTCGTGACCAATTTAGAAGACTTTTCTTCCAATATTACATCAAACCTTGATAGCGCAGACTGGCTAACTAAACGCGGTATTATTAGAACATTGGTTAAGAGAATTGAAGTTGACCTTGAAGACGTAAACGTGGTGTTTCGTGTAAAAGAACTATCAAACTTTCCTGGACATAATGGAGAAGAAAAGAAAAATTTGCAACATTGTTGGCGGAGTAATAGGGGGGGCTTTGGTTGGAGCGATAATAAGTATTGCCGGAATTATAGGATTCATAGCATACAAATATGTTAAGGGTCGTAATGCTGCTCCTGTATTAGAACTAACTGATTTCAATGATAGAAGGCGATCATCTTCAAGTGGCAATAGCGATGAAGAAATTTTTGTCGCTAGTAACAGAATGAGCAGTTATGGTAGTGGAACAGTGCTAGACAGTATATCAGTAGAAAATAGTAGTCGATCAAGAAGTAGCTCATCATCTTCAGGCGGTGGACCAAGCTCTTGACTGACTGAAGCGGAATCTAAGAGTGAAAGAAGCTTATCTTGGGATAGCGATGATGTGCCGGAATATCACTTTTAGCTATTTGTCTGAATGTTTTTAATATGTAGACTGTTAGGAAATTGTCTTTTGCTTTTGTGATTTTCATGTTAAAGTATAATTCCTGGGTGGAATAAGTAGCTGCTGTTATGTGATAAACATAGCAGAGGAAAGTCCGGGCTCCAAGGAAAAATAGTGACGGGTAACGCCCGCCGGAGGTAACTCCAGTTATAGGGCTACAGAAAATTACCGCCTAAAATATTTTAGGTAAGGGTGAAAAGGTGTGGTAAGAGCACACCATGGCAATGGTAACATTGGTAGTCGAGTAACCAACACTAGGAGCAAGATTAAATAGAAGTAGATTTTATGTTTTCCTCATATCTACTCGGGTAAATCGCATGCGGTAAATGGTAACATTTACTCCAGATAAATAGCTACATAAACAGAACTCGGCTTATATTTCACCTAGGCGTTCACATGATACGTGCGATATAAGCCATGCTATATTTAAATGTGTAGGCATTTCATGCGTTGTCCTTCACTTGTTCTGCTTGATAGCCATCACTACTTTCGCCTACATTAACATTAGAATATTCTTCATCATCAACATACTCTTTCAGAACATACCCTCTGCCCCAAACGGTTTCTATGTGGCTTTTTCCATCATTTGCACTTTCAAGTTTCTTACGTAGTTTACACATAAAAACATCAACTATCTTGTTATCTGAAGGTTCATCTAAGCCATTGTAAAGATGGTTTAAGAACATTTCTTTTGTTAATACTGTTCCTTTACGCAGTGCTAGCAACTCTATCATAGAATACTCTTTATTAGTAAGGTGAACCGTTTTACCTTTCACCTCAACAACCCTGTGATCAAAATTGATATTTATATTACCAATCTTGATCACCGATTCAGGATGACCTTTAGTACGACGCACTATAGCCTTAATGCGGGCTAATAACTCGCTTTTATGAAATGGCTTGGTTAAGTAATCATCGGCACCATACCCGAGCCCTTTAGCTTTGTGATTGACAGCGGATATACATGAAAGTATTAAGACAGGAACTTTGATTTTTGCACTTCTTAATCTTAACAATATATCATATCCATCAATATCACCAGGCAAGTGTATATCTAGAATAACTAGGTCATAGTAATCTCCGTTTGAGGAAACCATATTATTGTTATAATCTTGTGCAGAAGTAACAACGTCACAGAAGTGTCCATCAGAAGTTAAGGCATTAACCACAGTCTTTGCACTTACTTGATCATCTTCAATTAATAATATACGCATATTTTACACCCCATAAATAATTTATAATTTTAGTAATATATATAACTAAGGAAAGTAACAAATCAAATTTTTATTAACAAATGATCAAAATTACACTTATTAATTAATAGTAATATATTGTTCCAAAATTATATAAATAAGATCTAAAATATAATAGATACATCATATACTATAATAATAATGATATTTTTAGTAAATATTGAATTAAAGTTATTATTATTAAAAGAATACTTAAGTTAATAAATATTTAACTATTTTATACGTCTATGTTATATTTTTGATTTACTTATTCTACTATTTTAAAGTATAAGTAATACTTTCAGGAATATTGTGTGGCAATATCAATTTTAGGTGCTGGTGCATGGGGTACAGCAATCGCAATTTCATTAAGTAGTAAGAAAGATGTGATTTTGTGGACTCGCAATGAAACTACATTTGAATCAATCAACGAGAAAAGAGAAAGTGACAAGCTACCCGGGTGTAGAATTTCTGATAATGTGTCAGTAAAATTAGCTATTGAAGACGCAGTTAATGTTTCAGTAACAATCCTCGCTGTTCCCACTCAGTCTCTAAGGGAAGTATGTCAGCAATTGCATAATTGTAATCTGAAAAAAGATGTAGCAATAATTTTAGCTTGTAAGGGAATAGAAAAGTCTACATTAAAATTACCTAGTGAAATAGTAAATGAAGTTTTACCTAACAATCCTATTGCTATTTTTTCAGGCCCTAGTTTTGCTATAGAAGTTGCAAAAAAATTGCCCTATTCAATGGCTCTTGCATGCCAAAATAACATATTGGGTTCAAAGCTAATATCAGAACTACAGCAAGAAAATGTTAAATTACACCTTAGTAGCGATGTTATAGGGATACAGATTTGTGCAGCGTTAAAGAACGTTTTTGCTATAGCGTGTGGGATTGTTCTAGGTAGTAAACTTGGGTTTAATGCTCATGCAGCATTGATTACGAAAAGTATGAGCGAAATTAAGGCTTTATACTCAGCAAAAGTTGGTGACAGTAGTGTGGATATAAATACACTACTTGGGCCAGCATGTCTGGGTGACCTAATTATGACATGCACATCCTTGAATTCAAGAAACCTATCTTTTGGGTTTAAAATAGGTAATAGTAACAATGGCTTTAATGTTCAGCAGATTTTGTCAGAAGGCAAGTTAGTGATTGAAGGTTTTAGCACTGCTGAGCCCATATTTAATTTAGCAGGAAAGCTAAAGATAAAAATGCCTATATGTGAAGCGGTCTATAAATTATTGTATGAAAGCGCCTCTATAGAGGATACTATTTCTGTTCTTGTAAATTAGTTTTGTACTTTGGTGTATTGTGAAATTTTTATATAAATTGATATCAACATGGTGGCTATCTGGCACAGTAAAAAAAATGCCAGGTACTGTAGGCAGCTTAGCTTCTTATCCAATTGTTCCTGTAATACTGAGTAACAGAATTTTAGGTGCAGCAATTATTTTTTTATTATTCTTGATTGGATTATGGTCTATAGGCAATTATATAAAACATTACAAGACTTCATGTGATCCAAAAGAGGTAGTGATTGACGAAGTAGTTGGTCAATTGCTGACAATACTTTTAGTTTCGATATTGTTAAGCCAAGAGATGAATTGCTCTTCATTGTTGTTGTGCTTTTTTTCTTTTAGGTTTTTTGATATAATAAAAACGTGGCCTATAAATTTGATCGATAGAAATACCAAAGGTCCTCTAGGTGTTATGCTAGATGATATTATAGCTGCAGTTTTAGCCTGTGTTCTTATAGGAGCCTTTTATTGTTTATTGTTGGTGTATGCAGGATAAAAAAATCTATTATTCAAGCTTAATTGTTCAAAATCTAAAGGATTATATACTGTACACAGCGAATTTATCTGAGTGGGAAGTACACGATGAATTTGATAACGTCACATTTACGATAAACGGTACCAGGGAGTCATTATTTAATTTTGTGTTCTGTGGAGATCAATGTACCGAGCTTTCTATACAAAAAACTCTAGATTATCTCAGAACAAGAGATATAGAAGCAACATGGGTAATAAATTCACATATGAAAATAAGAGATATTTTAGAAAAGTGTGAAATAAAACACGTTAGCACACCAAAAAAAGCTTTACTTAATATGAAAAATCACTTTTTACCTGCTGATGTTATTCCAAACTTGAGATTAAATGCTGTAAATGGTAGCGACCTCTTAGAACAGTTAGATTTACACACTTCTAAAATTTTTTATCATGGCGTTGGAATTGTCAGCACATTTTTTCGCGGATTATCAAATTATGATGATAAGAACTCAAGATTAAGATTTTTTCTTGTAACACTAAATAATGAAATTATTGGGACATGCGGTCTTTATGTTCAAGACAGCGTAGCTGGTTTTTATAGTGATGGAGTTTTACCAATTTACAGGAATCGTGGAATAGGTACCCAAATGGTTTTAGAAAGAATAAAGATAGCTAAACAACTTGAATGCAAATATATAGTAGCACATTGTATGAAATCTTCTGTGAACCTTTATAAGAGATTGGGCTTTCAAATGTTAGGCAATCTTTACTTATATACCTCTTCAGCATAATTCTGAGCGGTTACAAATTTTTACATTTGTTTTAAAAGTGCTATGTTTTTTTTGTATGAAGTGGTTTTAATATTGATTCTAATATTATTCTTTCTCTCTTATTCTAAATTAAAAATTAGTAATAAGATTAAGAACTTACAGCATCAAAATGTTATCATAAATAATTTAATTGATACTGTGAATGATGGGTTTTATATTTGGGATGCAAAAAAACGTATAGAAAAGTTCTCTCCCAATTTACTAATTTTGCTTAATACTGTTTTTTACTCGTTTAATGAGTTTGTGAATTTTTTTGAGCAATCAGAAAGCTTAATTGAAAATTTTGCTGAGGCAAAGGAAATAAATAAATCTTTTACTCTAGATTTAAAGTCAAAAGACAGTGAGGTTTATTGCATATGTTACGGTAGAAGCATAATAGATGATTCTAACAATGTGATTGGTGTGCTGTTATGGATAAGGAATGTCTCAGACTGTAAAATAAAAGCTCACGGACTTGAGCTAGAAAATAGTAAGCTCACACAAGAAGTGGAGAGCTATAAAAACGTTTTCAACTCTTTACCATTTCCAATACTAAGATATAACAAGAGTAGAAAGGTGGAATTTTATAACTTGTTTTATGATAAATATGTAGATGGCTCTAAGAAATTTGCTATTACCGGTAGTGCTCATAGCGCAAAACCAGGGAGACATGTCGTAACTTACAAGAACGAACTTAAGGTTTTCGATTTTGTTAAAATTCCAATACAAGGTTCTGGTAGCATAGTAATGTATGGGAAAGATGTTAGTGATGCAGAGAAATTATATACTGAATTAAACAGTTATTTAGCTACACAGAAAAATTTGCTTGAGAGGTTACCGGTTGCTATAGTAATATATAGTAAGAATCAAAAGCTAAAATTTTATAATAATGCTTTCATAAAAACCTTTCAATTTGACCCAAAGTTTTTGGCATCTTACCCAACTTATCATGAAGTTATGCTTTACCTCTTCGAATCTAAAAAGCTTTTAGAAAAAGAGGATTTTCAAACTATTAGTAACCAAAGACATGAGTTATTCAAAAAATTATTTGAATCGTATGATGATACGATGCATTTCACGAATGGAAAAGCGTTCAGGGTATTAACAATACCCTACGCTTCGGAAGGTTTGCTGTTCTCTTACGAAGAATGCAAAAGATGATACTTAAACTCCTTCTCTCTCTACCATGAGCTGTTTTACTTTCGCTATTGCTCTTGCTGGATTAAGTCCTTTAGGACAAGTTTTTGTACAATTCATTATTGTATGACAACGATACAACTTGAATGGGTCATTTAAAACATCAAGTCTTTTACCTGTCTTATTATCACGGCTGTCAGCAATCCATCTGTAGGCTTGTAATAATATTGCTGGTCCTAAAAATTTATCACTATTCCACCAGTAACTTGGGCAACCAGTCGAACAGCAAGCACATAATATACAGTCGGACAAGCCATCTAATTTTTTTCTATCTTCAGGAGATTGAGAGTATTCTTTATTTGGTAGGGCAGGCTTATCTGCTTGTAACCAAGGTTTAATTGATTTATATTGCTCATAAAATTGGCTCAAGTCCGAGACTAGGTCCTTTATCACATACATGTGAGGTAATGGATATATTTTTACGTCACCTTTTATATCGTGTATAGATCTAGTACATGCAAGAGTATTGGTTCCGTCAATATTCATGGCACAAGATCCACATATGCCTTCTCTACAAGAACGTCTGAAAGTTAAAGTCGAATCTATTTCATCCTTTATTTTTATTAATGCATCAAGTACCATAGGGCCACAACTATCCATATCAATAAAAAATGTGTCTATTCTAGGGTTTTTCTCGTCATCAGCAGACCAACGGTAAATTTGAAATCTTCTGATGTTTTTTGCTCTAGCAGGAATAGGATAAATTTTGCCCTTTTGATTAATCTTAGAATTCTTTGGCAAAGAAAACTGAACCATATCACTTACCTTTTATTGTTTATAGCTAAAACCCTTTGTAGATAACATATTTTATTATCATCTACTATATTTTTATTAAATTCCTTTTAAATCGCGCACATATTGTAGCCAAGTGAAGCTAAAATCTCTCTTTCTAGATTTTTCATTATAATTTCTTCCTCTTTTTTTTGGTGATCATAACCAAGTAAATGTAGTAATCCATGCACTAACATGTGTGCAATGTGAGCAAGAATGGGTATACAATACTCATGCGATTCTCTTTTTATTGTATCTATTGAAATTGCTATGTCTCCTAAATCACACTTGTTGGATAATTGTTCATACGGAAATGATAGTACGTTAGTTGGCTTATCCATTTCTCTAAATTTTAAATTAAGTTGATGTAGCAAATCATCATCAGCCAGAGCTATTGATATATTTGGTTTATAGTGATCTATTTTTAATTCTTTTAGAGAAGCATTGATGACACCTAATACAAAATTTTTAGGATTTTCTATAATGCTGCACCATTTCTTGTCAAGAATATTTACTTCTAACATGAGTGACACACCAGAAAGTACATCATCTCATAACTTGACATTGGAATCCAAAAAAGAAGAGTTATAGACCCTTGTGTCATGTACACAACTGTACGAATATTGTACACTAGAAGGATGTCATCCCAGTCCCTAGACACTGGGATCCAGGAATTTTGATTAGACATCAAGTTAGTGAATATAAAAGTAGCTAATCTTATATTAAAACACAACGGCTTTAATGTGGTTGCATTAAGGCTGGATTCCAGTGTCAAGCACTGGAATGACACCTTTGTGTTTGATGCAAAACCGGCTATAACGTTTAATGCACTGCCTTCGAGACAAATATTCATACAGCTGTGCGTTGCGTGCTGAGATGACAAGGTATTACACATCACTCATGCTTATTATTTCATTCCATTCAATTTCCGAAACTGGGGCAATTGATAAACGTGGTTGTTTTAATATAGCCATATTTTTCAAAAGTGGGTTTTGTTTTATATTATTTAACGTTACTTGGTTATTTAAAGGGTTCAAAAACTTTACATTCACTAATCCGAACTTGGGATCATTAACATGATAATACTCTTTAAATACTTCAACGATTCCAAGTATTGCTTTCTCTTTACCTGTATGATAAAAAAACGCAAGATCGCTTACTTTCATAATTTTCATGTAATTTTGAGCTTGATAATTGCGCACGCCATCCCACTCAACTACCTGCTCCTTTTCCATTTTTTGCCATGAATATTCACTTGGCTCTGACTTGAGTAGCCAAAGTTGCATTATTTTTTTCTTCTTAAGTAAGCTGGTATATCATAGATATTGCTGCCCCACTTAGCTCCTTCGCTTACCTGTTCAGTTGGTTTTGTTTCCAGTGTTTTGTCTTGCGTACTTTCACTTTGACTATAGGGCCACTTAAATTTCTCTTTCTCTGAGTCCTCGCTCTGACATATAGATGAAGTTTCTGATTTATTATTGCAACCATCAATGCCAGTTGCAAGAACAGAAACTCTAACTCTTTCCTCCATCGCTTGATCAAAAGTAGCACCAAATATTATATTTGCATTTTCATCTACTTCTTCACGCACTCTATTGGCTGCAGCATCAACTTCAAACAGAGTCATATCTCCGCCACCAGTAATGTTAATTAATATTCCTTGCGCACCTTTCATTGATACATTATCAAGCAATGGATTAGATATTGCAGCCTCTGCAGCACTAATTGCTCTATCTTCTCCTTCTGCCTCTCCAGTGCCAATCATCGCTTTGCCCATCTCGCTCATTACTGTTTCTATATCAGCGAAGTCAAGATTAATAAGCCCTGGCATGACCATCAAGTCAGTTACTCCTCTGATGCCAATATGCAGTACATTATCAGCAAGTTTAAACGCATCAGAAAATGTAGTTTTTTCATTTGCAATTCTAAATAAATTCTGATTTGGAATAACAATAAGTGTATCCACGTATTTTTGCAATTCTTCAAGTCCAAGCTCTGCAATGCGCATACGGCGCACACCCTCAAAGCCAAATGGCTTAGTCACAACTCCAACAGTCAATATCTTTTTTTCTTTTGGCGCTCTATCCTTAACTGCAGCTCTTGCTTCCCTTGCTGCTTTTGCAATTACTGGTGCTGCACCGGTTCCAGTACCACCACCCATTCCTGCTGTGATGAAAAGCATATGACTATCTTTTATATGCTCCATAATCTCATCAATTGATTCTTCTGCTGCACCTTTGCCAACATCAGGCAAAGCACCAGCACCAAGACCCTTGGTTAAGTTAATACCCAGTTGAATTTTTTTATCGCATAATGACTTCTCTAACGCTTGAGCATCGGTATTTGCTACAACAAAATTTACTCCTTGCAAATTGGATTGGATCATGTTATTCACAGCATTTCCACCAGCACCACCCACTCCCACAACTGTAATCCTTGGGTGTAATATAGGCAGCTCTGGTAAACTAAGGTCAATTGACATTTAAATTACTCAAATAGTTAGTGAATTCACTTCATAATAAGTTACTGCTTTTTTAACAATATGCAAATACTTTTCACTTCTATAGACATAAATAGTAAACGGGATTTACTTATTCTTAACATTTATACTAATAAGTGCCGTTAATTAATAGTAACTAGGTTTTTAGGTGACATCATTTACCGATACAAAAAAATAGAAAATGTTTATAAAAAGGGATAGAAACCTATCCCTTTTTTTGTTAAAGTTACTGTACAGTACGCAGTGGCTTGTAACCAACAATATTAGCAATCTCTATTAAAACTGGGCTTGATGAGAGATCAGTTTCATTTGCTTCTGCTTTATTCAGCTCTGCCTTTATTTCACTAGATTGGCTATAATGCTTGTACGCAAGAATTCCAATAGTTCCCACTATTGCAGCAGCTAGCAGACCAGTAAATACCGGATTAGTCGCTGCGAATGCATATAATCCCTTACCTCCTTCTACCATACCAACATAAGCTGATTTTGCTGTTGTACTAATAAGAACTGCATAAGCTGGACTCATAAAATAAGCAGTTGTAAGCGCTATTGCTGAAGATATAACAAGAAAAACCACAGATGTTTTTAATTTATTATTAATTACATATTGACCAAAACCACTAGCAGCACCTGGAATTCCCCAATGATCATTAGCTTGTTGATATCCCTCCGAAATAGCGCGGAAAACACTATGCCCTTTTTCATATTCATAATTTGTTAATGCCATAATTCTACTCCTAAACAAAACATTAAAATTTCACTAAGAACCTGTTCATAATCTCAAAAAAGTGATAAACTATGAGATGATGTATATGAATAAGGATATATGAGAAATTTATACCCAAGTGACATAAGTCGAGAACAATTTGAAAAAATCAGATCAATTCTGGAGAGTAGTAGGAAGAAAACAAAACCAAGAAAACTTGATTTGTATGATGTATTTTGTGCAGTGCTGTACGTCCTAAAAAGTGCCTGTCAGTGGAGAATGCTGCCAAAAGATTTTCCAAAATGGCGAAGTTGTTACGAATATTTTAAAAAATGGAGTGAAAAACCAAGCGAAGATACAGAAAGTACTTTGGAGCGTGTATTAAAAAAAATTAGTTGGAGAGACACGTATCAGCAATGGTCGGAAAGAAAGAACTAGTTTTTGTATAATTGATGCTCAGAGCGTAAAAAATGCAGATACTGCTGAAAATAAGGGCTACGATGCAGGTAAAAAAATTTCAGGAATAAAGCGCCATATTGCAGTAGATACACAAGGTTTACCACACGCGATTTATGTAACAACGGCAGAAGCAACCGACCGCAGCAGTGCCATGAAAATGGTCGAAAATGCTAAAGAAAAACTCTCTGAAGTTAAAAATATACTTGTTGATGCAGGCTACACTGGAGAAAATTTTGCAACACAAATAAAAGCAACTATTGGTTCGACGGTCGAAGTAATAAAGCGAAGTGAATTACACACCTTTGTTGTACTGCCAAAGAGATGGGTTGTTGAGCGCTCTTTTGCTTGGTTGGAAAAATGTAGGCGTTTGTGGAAAAATTGCGAGCGGAAACTCAACACTAGCTTACAAATGGTCGTTCTTGCTTTCACTTCTTTACTCCTTAAAAGATTATGAACAGGTTCTAAGGGTAATATATAGTAGAAAAAGTTGCCTGTCAAGTAAGTTAATTTATTAATATACTCTTATTCTGTAATTCAGTGCTTCAGCAATGTGTGCTCTTTTCACTTCTTCACTTTTTGCAAGATCTGCAATGGTTCTTGCAACTTTTAATACGCGTGTGTAGCCTCGATTGGAAATGTAATTTTCTTTCAGTACGTATTTTAGCAATTCTAACCCTGCCTGATCTGGTTCAGTAAATTTATTGAATGCTTCACCGCTTACTTCTGCGTTACAACGAACATTCAATTCACTATAACGCTCAGTTTGAACTTTTCTTGCTGCTATCACTCTTTCTCTTATGATCTTAGTACTTTCTCCCTCCACAGAGATTTCAGGAGAGAGTATGCTAACGTTTGGCATCTCAATGCATATGTCTATTCTATCAAGCAATGGTCCTGATATTTTGTTTTTGTAATCTGTGCCACACTTTGGAGCTTTGTTGCACGATCTACTTGCATCACCTAAATAACCGCACCTGCAGGGATTCATTGCAGCTATAAGTTGAAAATTGGCAGGGTAGGTTATGTGAGCATTTGCCCTTGCAACGGTAACTTTTCTATCTTCAAGTGGTTGGCGCAGAGAATCAAGCACAAGTCTTGGAAATTCTGGCAACTCATCAAGGAATAACACGCCATTGTGAGCCATGGTAATTTCTCCAGGTTTTGCATTCTTTCCTCCCCCTATCATTGCTGGCATAGAGCATGAATGATGAGGTTCACGAAAGGGACGAGTTACTTTGAATATTTCATTACCAGTTTTTGTTATGCTGGAAATAATATTAACATCAATCATCTCCTGTTCGGTCAAATTAGGCAGCAATCCTATAAAGCGCTTAGCAAGCATTGATTTTCCAGTACCAGGAGGGCCAACAAGAAGCATATTATGTCCACCTGCTGCTGCAATTTCAGCTGCTCTTTTTGCAACAACTTGGCCTTTGATATCCTTCATATCGGGAACCAATCTTTTTTCTTTGGGTGCATCACTATAATTAAAAATTACTGGCTGAATTAATTGTTCACCCTTAAAGTGTCTGATAATATCAGTTAATTTCTCTATAGCTAGAATTGAAACATTCTTTACCCATGAAGCCTCTACTCCATTTCCCCTTGGGCAAATTACTCCTTTATTTGCCTGTTTTGCATTGATTGCTGTTGGAAGTACTCCTGAGACTGGTATGACTCTGCTGTCTAGTGCAAGCTCACCCATAATGATATAAGACTGAACTTTTTCAACTGGTATCACATTCATTACAACAAGTAGTCCAATAGCAATAGCCAAGTCATAATGACTACCTTCTTTCAGTAAATCCGCAGGGGAGAGATTAACTGTAATTCTTTTTGGAGGTAGTAGTAGATTGATTGAATTTAATGCTGCTCTGATGCGCTCTTTGGATTCCGCAACAGTTTTATCCGGCAATCCAACAATATTAAAAGCTGGAATACCATTTGCCATATGAATTTGTGCATTGACATTTACTGTGCTAATTCCCTGAAGCGCAACGGTATTTATATTTGCAATCATAATATATTATATAAAATTGTTAATATAATATATTAAAGAAGTGATGAAGTAAAGGCTACAGCAATTAAAGATGGCTTAACTTAGCAAAAAAGTGCATAGTATCCTATCACTTTGCTGATTATAAAATGTTTATAAGGATAATAACTTTTCTTTTGCTATACTCAAGCACGGTTTTCTGTGGTGATTGTAATTTTAATTTACCATACTGTGGGCTCAGTTGTAATCTGGATCTATCATATAGAAATTTAAGTAATATAAAAAAATTGTTGAATAACGACGATAAGTTTGTTGCGCTTACGTTTGATGATGGGCCTTCCAACAATAGAGTAAACGATATTATTAACGTTCTGGAAATCTATGAAGCAAAAGCAACGTTTTTTGTGCTTGGTGAACGTATAAATGAAAAAACGTCTGAAATAGTAAAGAAAATTCATGAATCAGGTCATGAGTTAGGCAATCACTCTTGGTCGCATAGGAAGTTGACATCACTTTCAAGTGAGGAACAATTGCAAGAATTGGAAAAGACAAATACAGCAATTAAAAATGCAATAAAACAAGATGTAAAATGGTTTCGTCCGCCATATGGATGTTATGACGATAATCTGATTGAAAATACTGATCAATTAAATATGTATTCAATATTATGGACAGTTGATTCGCTAGATTGGCAAGGTGATAAGCCAGAAACTTTAGTTGAAAGAGTTTTAAGTAATGTACATAATGGAGCAGTTATACTGTTTCATGATCACAATAACAGGTCAAACACAATTGAAGCTTTACCTCATATTATTAAAATACTAAAAAAATCAGGTTATAAGTTTGTGACCTTAAGTGAGTGGGAAAAAAGGGTTTGTAATACGGTAAAAGCCAGAAGTGTAACAATAAAAGAGGGGAAAAAAGTGTGTTTTGAAGGAATGTTATGTGGACAAAAAACAAAGTCTTTAACCGCAGAGCATTCATATTAGGTGGTATTCAGCTTACCATTTCCGCGGTTTTTAGTTGCAGGTTATATAATTTACAAATACGAAACAGACAAAAGTACGAAGCACTATCTAATAGTAATAGAATAAGAGTCGCTACTATTATGCCTCAGCGGGGCAAAATTTTAGATAGGAATAGCACTGAACTTGCGGTAAACAAAATTTCGTATGTTGTTCTGTTTGATGGTTCTGGTAAGGAAGTTGATTTGCAAACATTATCAGAAGTCGAGTCTAAAATAGCAAGATCGTCAGAAACAAAAGTAACTGCTCTTTATAAACGTTATTACCCGTTTGGTTCAATATGTTCTCATGTACTCGGATATACAAAAAAACAGCAAGGCATAAATGAAGTAGGAATCAGCGGTATTGAATATACATATGATCATATATTGAAAGGCAAGCCAGGAAAATCTGAGCAGGAAATAAATTCTAAAAAACGCGTCATAAAAGAATTATCAAGCATACCACAACTGGGCGGACAAGATGTACAACTGACAATTGATATTAATCTGCAAGAGAAAATCGCAGAGGTATTTAAAGATCACCAAGGCTCCGCAGTGGTAATTGATGTGAATAACGGAGGAATTTTAGCGTTATATAATTCACCTTCTTACGATAATAATCTTTTTGCTAGCAGGCTATCAAATGAGACTTGGGAGAGCTTGAATGCTCCTTCATTACCACTTGTGAATCGTGCATTGTCGTATCAAATTCCACCTGGTTCAATATTTAAAGTAATAGTTGCGCTTGCGGGTTTAAAAGACGGGATAATAACACCAGAAGAGAAATTCTCGTGTAAGGGCTATATGAAAATAGGTGAGCGGAAATTTCGTTGCTTGAAAAGCAAAGTCCATGGATATGTATCTTTAAATGAAGCAATGGCATTATCATGCAACACTTACTTTTATAATATAGGGAAAAAAATAAGTGTAGACTCTCTAGTAGAAATGGCCAGAAAATTTGGTATTGGAAGTGGGCCACTGATTGGAACGTTTAAGGAGGAAGCTCCGGGATTGTTGCCAGATAGAGATTGGCGTACACGAAAGCTATATTCGCAGTGGTATTTAGGTGACACTATCAACTTAGTTATAGGACAAGGGTATATACTTACAACACCACTGCAGCTTGCAGTTCTTGCAGCGAGGATTGCAACAGGAAAAGAGGTAATTCCCCACATTGAAATGAGCAATACAGTGCAAAATTTCCCTGACATTGATGTGGATTATGAGCATCTTAGCATAGTACGAAAAGCTATGTTTGACGTGGTGAATTCTAACTATAGAAAAGGGCTAAGCGGTATACAAATTGCCGGCAAAACCGGTACGCCAGAGATAAACTCTAGGGGTGAAAGTCATAAGTTATTTATCGCTTATGGCCCTTACCATAACCCGCGCTACGCAATCTCTGTGTTTATAGAGCACGGCAAAGCCCCACGCCAAGATGTTGCTATGGCAAGTGAGATATTGCGATATATGCTTGAAACTATGAGTATTAGACTTCCTGCATAACCATATAACATTGTGAATAGAAACGACTTGACAAACTCCGCCAGCCCCCTTATCATGAAACTGAAGGTATTCAGTTATCTTCATCTGTGCAGATTAAACAGCAAGAAAACAACGTAGTTGGCGTCTTATTTTTAATTTTTTGCACTATGTGCACCTTATGTCTTCACAGTATTTCTAGGTTTTCAAGCCGAAACGCGCTGTTTAAGACAGTATAGTACGCCAATTTGCAGGATTAGGAAGTGAACACTAATTACCACGGGGTTTCTTTTGCCTTTTTTTCTGCTTAGTAAATTTCTTAAACATTTAAACTAAGGTGAGTTGCATTTAAAAGCAGCTAAATTGCAGTGTTTAAGACTTAAAAAAACGCCAATACAGAAAATAGACAATGACCAGGGCTTCTTTTGCCTTTTTTTTATTTGGTAAATTTCTTAAATATTTATGGCTAACATGAAGCTAAGTACGAACTTTGTTAAACACAACAAATGGTGTCATCCCAGTGCTTCTTTTTTTGTCATCCCAGTGCCCAGACACTGGGATCCAGCTTTCTTTACAAATTCACCAAAAGTGCTTCATTTTATAACGCAAAACCCATATTCACCAAACCCAATGCATTACTTGCAATTAAGTTTTCTGGATCCCAGTGTCTGGGCACTGGGATGACAGGAGAAGGAAGCACTGCCGTCTTGCCAGTGTCGGCTACTTGGATGATATAGTACTTTTCATAATAGTCCAAATAAGGTAAAATAAGGATTTGTAGTAGTGAAGGTAGGTATGCCAGCAGCATATAGTTATGACTTAAGGAAAAAAGCAATGGAAGCTCTAGACGAGGGAGAAAGCAGAGAAACAGTGGCAGCAAGATTTAAAATTGGACGAACTACTTTGTGGGAGTGGCAGCAAAGAAGAAAAGAAACAGGTGACTTTCAATCAAAAAAACTTGGAAATGGAGGTTACAATCACAAAATTACCGACTGGGATGCCTTTGCTAAATTTGCCAGAGAAAACGGAGGAAAGACTCTATTGGAAATGGCTAAACTTTGGAGCAACGTTAGTATCCAAACTATCCACCGAGCCCTGAAAAAAATTGGATTTACACGCAAAAAAAGACCTATGGGTACAAGGAAAGAAGCGAAGAAAAACGTGCTAAATTCTTGAAAATTATAGCAACAAAAGAACCTAAAAACTTAGTGTATATAGATGAGTCTGGCATTGACAACACTGAAGACTACCCCTATGGATATTGTCAGAAGGGACAGCGGTTTTATGCCCTAAAATCTGGGAAGAAAACTCAACGAATCAGTATGATTGCAGCTTTAAGTGAAAGAAAAATAGTTGCTCCATTAACCTTTGAAGGCCACTGTAATATGGATATTTTTAATGGATGGTTTGAGCAATTTTTGATACCGACCTTGGAACCTGGACAAACTGTCATTCTTGACAATGCTACTTTTCATAAGTCTGATAAGATCATTAAGCTTGCTAAAGGGATTGGTGCAGAAATTTTGTATCTGCCACCGTATTCTCCAGATTTTAACAAAATTGAACATCATTGGTTTGCTATAAAAAACAGAGTCAGGAAAAACATTCCTCTATTCAAGTCTTTTCGTCATGCTGTTGATTCTGCCTTTCTATGATCTGTTCGGATTATTATGAGAAGTTCTATACCTTGACGATTCGTCATCCCGCTACTTGTTAGCGGCTAAGAGATACCGCGGCGGTATGACGGTTAAGTAGGGTGTCACTAGTGCCCCCTATGGTGTCATCCCAGTCTGGGATCTAGTCTTTATTATGCAGCCACTTATTTAAAGTTAAGTTTTCTGGATCCCAGTGTCTGGGCACTGGGATGACAGGAGAAGGGCTACTCGGATGACAGGAGAAGGAAGCACTGCCGTCTTGCCAGTGTCGGCTACTTGGATGACACCTTGACGATTCGTCATCCCGCTACTTGTTAGCGGCTAAGAGATACCGCGGCGGTATGACGGTTCTCGGCGGTATGACGGTTAAGTAGGGTGTCATGCCAGTGCCCCCTATGGTGTCATCCCAGTCTGGGATCTAGTCTTTATTATGCAGCCACTTATTTAAAGTTAAGTCTTCTGGATCCCAGTGTCTGGGCACTGGGATGACACCATTCTTTCTTCTGGATCCAAGTAGTCTGGGCACTGGGATGACAAGAAAGGTGGCTACTGGGATGACAAGAGGAGGGCTACTTG
The DNA here is from genome assembly GCF_936270435.1 of Wolbachia endosymbiont of Oedothorax gibbosus. NCBI lineage: Bacteria > Pseudomonadati > Pseudomonadota > Alphaproteobacteria > Rickettsiales > Anaplasmataceae > Wolbachia > Wolbachia endosymbiont of Oedothorax gibbosus. The sequence goes on along the minus strand of NZ_OW370567.1, from coordinate 344,912 downwards.
GATGACAAAAAAAGGAGCACTGGGATGACAAGAGAAGGGCTACTTGGATGACAAAAAAGGAGCACTGGGATGACAAGAGAAGGGCTACTTGGATGACAGAAGAAGGTACTGGGATGCAGGGGAGTTGGATGACACCATTCGTTGTACTGATTATCTTAACAGGTACAGACATTAGTACAATTATGCGTAATTAGCTATATCTACGATGAGGTTTCCTAAAAACACTTTATAGCCAATCAATTCTTGAATATAAAAAAAATTCCTTTAAATAATAGAGTATGCTAATCAGGAATTTAATAAAACAAGCAACGGGAGTGGGAAGCAGTGAAAATGTAATACGATATGTCGAATATCTCTATCAATTTGAGAAGTTTAAAAACACATTAAACCTCACTTTGTCACTAATAAAGCAAAATAGACTCTCATTTAAAATATATCAAGAAGGATTAATGGATACGGAAGAGGGAGTGTGTAAGATAATCAGGTCTTCTGGTGTAAATAGATATGTTATTGTGTTAAGAAGGTCAAATCCATATATCATAGTGCATGAACTTTCACATATGGTTGAAAATGAGCTTAACTTAAGCTTAGAGCAGGAATTTCTCCATAAAGTTTATCAGGATATTGAGCAGAATTTAAAGCAGTCAAATATTCTTGTACAGAAAATTATCGGCCAAGTCATATTTAAGGAGATACAGGCTTATCGAACTGTAAAATCACGCGCATCTGAATTATTTGCACGCTATTTTGAGCTATTTGCTTGGGCGCAGGAGGTTTACCCTAAAGACAAAGAATACTTAATCCGCACTCAAGACCTAAACAAAGTATTCCTTGCTACTGACCAATGGAAAAAGAGCTACCTGGATCCACAAATAATGGAGAGAATAGATAAGGAAATCAAGGAATACAGCAATAAAACTGCCACTAAAGACGTAACCAAAGTGCAAAGTAGTTGGACTAATAAATTTTCTCCTGGAGGCAAAAAAATTAGCTCCATATTTGGAGATAGTGATTAGCTTACTACATCCTGCTGCAGTATCTCTTAGTCGCTAACAAGCAGTAATCTATACCATCGCGGATAGATTCCGCTAATGAGTGGTGGAATGGCAAATTATCGGGAAGCATAAATTATTTTAGCTATAACACAAGTGATATAACTCAAAGCTAGAGATTGCAATTGTAATCAAGAGACAGACAATGCAAGCAAAATTACACTTGTAATTTTGCTTGACTATGCATTTATTACCACCTAAAACAGCTAATAAAGTCATCCCGTATGGCGTTTTATCTATATCTAATTAAGCATATTAATAAGTAAGTAAATCTTAATATAATCTTATTATACTTATGGATACGCTGTATAGAATGAAAGTATGAATGACTTCATAACTGCAAGAAGGAAAGATGATGCCGTGATATCTGTTTGCCAGGATAATAAGAAGAAAACTGTGTTAGTTTCAGGGCTCAACCAAGCTGCAAGAGATTTGTTAAAATATGAAGAGAAGAATTTGCTTAATAAGCCATTAATTAATATCTTAAGCACAAGAGCAGCCGGCAACGTGAAAAATTATTTAGAGTATACCGAAAATGGACACGATTTACTTGATGTATTACCTAAAGTGATAGATTTTTCCTTAATTGATGCTAAAGGAGAAGATATCAGGACAAAAGTAAAAGTTTTCCGCACTGCACAATTTGCCAGTAATAAAATAAATTATGAGCTATTAATACGTGATATCAGTTTGTCCTATAAATTAGGAATCTTTAGAGATGAATATCTAATGGGTAAAAAATATAAAAACCATGACTTATTCGATATACCAGACAATGAGTCCACTATTCTAGAGTTATACGTTATATTGAATTTTGCCTTTCAACATCAAATTAATGCAGCTATAGGAGTGATTGGCTTAAATAGTAGCTGTAGTGAGACAAATGATGCACTGAAAGTTATCATAGAACATTTTTATAAAAATTGCCGTAGTGATGATTTTCTAGGGTATATTGATGAGAATAAAGTGCTTTTTGTTTTGATTAACTGTGATGTAAAAAGTACATCTAAAATAATTAATCGTATACATTCTGCCATTAATAAGCAGTTATTAAAACAAAAATTACCCAGTATATCAATAATTTATGGGAATATAGCTCAAAAACGGGCAGCAAAATCTACGTAAAAACCAGTGGCGCCTTCTGAAAAGTTGTTTTTTATCCATATTGAGCTTAAACTTAAGTTTTTATAAAAATCTAAGTTTATTTATGAAGTTAAGATACTACCTGGTAGCACTTCTTTCGTTATTATTTTCACAGAATAGTGCTAGAACAATTCTGGATAAGGAAATATTTTATGTAGAACTAGACGGAAAAATAGATTTGAGATTCGGCTACGCCTTCAACAGAGATTCTTTCAATGCTAAGGCTAAGGATAAAACTTCAAGTTATTCATACTTGCGCTTTCTTTATCTACAGCAAGTTTATCCAAATACTCAAATGGGGTTTAATGTTAAGGCAGGAGTTTCTGGTATTGCAAACCTAAAAGCGTTAGACATAGAAAAGTTAGACATGGAGGAATGGTATTTTATCATAAAAAACCAGGAACTTGGATCAATTGAATATGGTAAAAGAAGTTTAGTTAGTCAGAGCATGTTAATTAATACTTCAAAAATTTATACAGCTGCTGGAGGAGTAAATGGTCATTGGACAAATTATGCAAATTTGCGCGGTGATCATAAAAAAGATGGTGACCCTGGATATGATCAAGACAAGGTATTTTGGGTCAAGCCCAATATTTATAGCGATTATAATGGACTCGAACTAGGGTTAAAACAATCATCAATTAACTACATCTCCCCTGAAATCTATAACTTTCAACTCGGATTCAGTTATGTTCCAGGAAAAAATAACTTACAGTACAGCAATTTAATTGCTGCTGGCCTTTCCTATAAAAACAGCTTGTCAGATGATATAGGTTTTACTACTGCCTTAACTGGTGAATTTGCAAGAGAAAATTTAACTGATTGCTCAGATGGAACTTCTAAAAATTATGAATGTCGTAATCAATTACTGCACTGGAATTTTGGTTTGAAGCTAAAGTTGTTTGATCTTGATTGCATTTTTTCGTATGGCAATGGTGGTAAATCAGGCGAGAAGCGTAATTCTGAAATAAATAATACGTATTATATAAATGCAGGTGTTGCTTATCATTCTGATTCTTACAAATCGAGCTTAACATATTTCAACAGTGGTCGGCATATTATAAGTAAAGGTACAAACGAGTTAACATCATATGCTTTAAGCCTTGAATATCCATTTTTTATGGGCACTTCATACTATTTTGATATTGTAAAATTTAGTACAAAAGAGCCTGAAGTAGAAAATAGCAACTCTGGTTATGTGCTTTTGGCTGGGTTGAAGTTGGGTTGTTAATATTGCCTCTTTTCATTCTAGCACCCTTTTTTGTCATCCCAGTCTGATAGACAATGTTCGTGCATAGAGTAATAAAAGTAGCTATAATGTTCCGCAGCAGTTTTGCTTTACTTAACGACTAACTTACCATATATATGTCCATAGGACATTGGTATATAAGAACGTGCTACAACTATTAATCTTACTCACGGTCATCACTTCAGTTGCATTCTTTGGTCATTTAGTTCCAATGGAAGCAAAAACCTTCTTGTACTCAACGAGCCTGAGTATAAAAGAGGTTTTGCTATTTATAATGCCTTTCATTATTTTTGCGTTAATCTTTAGCAGTGTTAACAATCTTAAGCAGTCAGCTATAAAGTTTATATTGTTACTTATTATAATGATCTTCTTATCGAATCTGGCTTCAAGTTTAATAGCTTATTCTGTTGGGCATTTTATTATACAAAACACTTATTCAATACAAGATATAACGTATGAAGAAACAATTGTTCCTTTATGGTCATTTAGGCTGCCGCTACTCCTCTCTAATTTTTATGCCCTTGCTTGTGGATTTGTGTCCAGCATAGTAGTGTCCACACTGCTACCCAAGAAAAGCAAAGAGCTTTCGAACAAAATGTTAGATTTAACTCTCTTTATTTTGAAGACATTTTTGACGCCGATTATTCCAATATTCGTACTTGGGCTTGCTTTAAAAATGCAGCATGATCAAGTTCTATCTATAATACTTAAGGATTACTCAATAATTTTCATTATTATAGCATCTGCAACCTACCTTTATGTTTTCCTCTTATATGGAGCAGCAAATTCATTTAAGATCACAAGCTGGATAGCTAGTATAGGCAATATGATACCGGCATTTATTACTGCGATGAGCACAATGTCTAGTAATGCAACTATGCCTCTTACTCTTGAAGGAAGCAAAAAAAATGTAAAGCAACCTGACATAGCATCGTCTGTTGTACCAATAACTGCTAGCTTTCATTTAGTAGGTGATTGCTTTTTTATTATAATCTTATCAATGATAATTGCCTCTGGTTATTCATTGTACACAACAGACTATGTCACTTTTCTTCTCTATTTTTTGTTATTTAAGTTTGCTATCGTTGCAGTGCCGGCAGGGGGAATTATGGTAATGCTACCTATTCTTGAGAAATACCTCAAATTTTCTCCAGAAATGCTTTCGTTAATCACAGCCTTATATATAGTGTTTGATCCAATAATCACTTCAGCAAATGTTATGGGTAATGGTGCCTTTACTATGATGTTTACAAAACTCTATGATAAGCTTAAATAATGTCTATTTTAGCGATTGATACTGTAGGCACTGGTAGTTCAATAGCAATCGTTGATTATGAGGGTAATTGTTTTGTAGAGCGCAATTCCGCCGGCAACAATCATGCAGAATCATTTTTTCAGATTCTGAATACTTTGTTTGATAAACACAATTATAATTATGATAAAATAGATCATTTGGTGGTAGTAGTTGGACCAGGAAGTTTCACTGGAATTAGAGTTGGTATATCAGCAGCACAAGGTATAAATCTTGCTACAAATAAGCCGTTATACGGAGTTAGTGCGCTGGAAGTTCAAGCCTATGCAATATCTTTGCTTTGTACGAATAACAAAAAAAATATCAGAGCTATAATCAAAAATGCTCAAGGGTTTTATACGCAGTTATTTGATCTCAATTTATTGCCATTATCAGATCCATCTACAGCGCATTACGATCAGTGTCTGGGAGCAGACATTACATATATGGACTACAATTTAAATGCTAGCCATGCAGGACTATTAGTTCATTATAAACTGAAGAATAAGCAAAAATTAAAAGAAGTTGAAGCTCTATATTTAAATGAGCCTCAGTATATGAAGTCATTATAGACTATTCTTTCGCGTACTATAATGCACCCCATAAATTATACCAAAAAAAATTGGTTAATCCGAGTAAAAAGGGAAAAGAATGGAGTGTAGTATGAGAACAAAAAAGCAGAGTTAAAAGCAAAGATAGCTTTGGAAGCAATAAAAAATCAAAAAAGCACAGCAGAGATATGTAGTAATACCATCAACAAATTTATATGATTGGCGTGATAGAGTATTAGCAAGATTGAAAGACATACTGTAATTGCAATTGAATGATGGAGAGACATACTCCATTATTTTAGCGCGAAGTAACAAATTCAATAGAATGAGTTCTTCAAAAATAATTTAAACTTTTACAGTAGGAGTAGTCTCATGAAATATTATAGCGGATTAGATGTCTCACTCAAAGAAACTTTTATCAGTATAGTTGATGAGAAAGGAAAAATTGTTAAGGAAGAAGTTGTTGCAAACGAGAGCAAGGAAATAGCAGGGTATTTGCTTAGTCAATGCAAAAAATATGAAGCCATAGGAATAGAAAGTGGACAGTTATCAATACCAATGTGCAAAGAGTTAAGGAATCTTGGATTGCCAGTAATTTGTGTGGATGCAAGGCATATGGCAGCAGCGTTGTCTGCAAGAATCAATAAGAATGATAAAAATGACGCAAGAGGTATAGCTCAAATGATGAGAGTTGGGCTATACAAAGAAGTGTTAGTAAAATCAGATGAATCTTGTCAAATAAAAGTAGTACTTGGAAGTAGAAGGCAGTTAATATGCAGCAAACAGCAAATTGTCGGAACAATAAGAGGGTTATTGAAGATACATGGAATAAAGCTTGGTAAAGGATCAAAATTTGAAACTTTTGCTTTAAACCCCAGTTGCGGATTAATCAATATAGTAAAATCTAGAAATACAGGGCTTTTTGTGTGCCGTAGAGACACAAGGAATGTTCAGGAAAGAGCAAACTAAGTGCGAAAGCTGCACAATAGATGAGGGTGGGCCCCTCGGAGCCGGTTTACAAGAGCAGGCTTCAAACAACCATAAGCTGCTTTGGTAAAGAGCCAAGGTAGTGAGCGTTATGGAAAAGGCGTAATTATGCGTCATGTGTGAAATAGAGAGATGAACGCAAGTGAACCACTGATTACACGTCGAAAGGTAATGCGATGATGTCAAAACCAGGGGAGAAAAAGTAACTTGGGATAAGCCTATCGGGAACTTGTCTACTGGGTAGGTGGCATCCGGCATATAGGTGGCATGAACCTATTTCAGGCTATTGTGTGGAACTATGGGAACCTGTCGTTTCGATGATAAGGGAGAAGTCCAAGGAGCTGAACTCTAAGAACCTGTTCATAATCTCAAAAAAGTGATAAACTATGAGATGATGTATATGAATAAGGATATATGAGAAATTTATACCCAAGTGACATAAGTCGAGAACAATTTGAAAAAATCAGATCAATTCTGGAGAGTAGTAGGAAGAAAACAAAACCAAGAAAACTTGATTTGTATGATGTATTTTGTGCAGTGCTGTACGTCCTAAAAAGTGCCTGTCAGTGGAGAATGCTGCCAAAAGATTTTCCAAAATGGCGAAGTTGTTACGAATATTTTAAAAAATGGAGTGAAAAACCAAGCGAAGATACAGAAAGTACTTTGGAGCGTGTATTAAAAAAAATTAGTTGGAGAGACACGTATCAGCAATGGTCGGAAAGAAAGAACTAGTTTTTGTATAATTGATGCTCAGAGCGTAAAAAATGCAGATACTGCTGAAAATAAGGGCTACGATGCAGGTAAAAAAATTTCAGGAATAAAGCGCCATATTGCAGTAGATACACAAGGTTTACCACACGCGATTTATGTAACAACGGCAGAAGCAACCGACCGCAGCAGTGCCATGAAAATGGTCGAAAATGCTAAAGAAAAACTCTCTGAAGTTAAAAATATACTTGTTGATGCAGGCTACACTGGAGAAAATTTTGCAACACAAATAAAAGCAACTATTGGTTCGACGGTCGAAGTAATAAAGCGAAGTGAATTACACACCTTTGTTGTACTGCCAAAGAGATGGGTTGTTGAGCGCTCTTTTGCTTGGTTGGAAAAATGTAGGCGTTTGTGGAAAAATTGCGAGCGGAAACTCAACACTAGCTTACAAATGGTCGTTCTTGCTTTCACTTCTTTACTCCTTAAAAGATTATGAACAGGTTCTAAGGAAGAGAGTACTGATGCGAAAAACAGGGGCGGATTAGCTCGTAGTAGTGAAGAAGTTTTTGTAATGGAAATGGAGCGAAGGGGCTGAGTTATTTAGTTTTAATTATTTATCAACCGAAAGGGAAGAGTTAATGAATAAAACAAAATCTTTTGACATACCAAAGCAACTGATTTGGAAAGCTTATAAACAAGTATCCAAAAACAGAGGTGCGGCAGGTGTAGATGAGGTCTCGATAACAAAGTTTGAAGAAAATCTAAAAGATAATCTATACAAACTGTGGAATCGGATGTCATCCGGAAGTTATTTTCCAGAACCAGTAAAAGCTGTTGCGATACCAAAAGATACAGGAGGACAAAGAACTTTATGTGTTCCTTCAGTATTCGACAGGATAGGGCAAACAGCAGCTACTATGTATCTCGAACCGTTAGTAGAGCAGGAATTTCACGAAGATTCGTATGGTTATAGACCAAACAAGTCTGCACTGGATGCGGTAAGTACAGCGTGTAAGAGATGTTGGAGAAGTGATTGGACGATAGATCTTGATATTTCTGGATTTTTCGACAATCTGGATCATGTGTTAGCACTGCAAACTATCAAGAAGCATACAGATTGCAAGTGGGTCATACTGTACGTGGAAAGGTGGATGAAAGCCCCGATTCAACTAGCAGATGGCAGTAAGGTAGTTAGGAATAAGGGAGTTCCACAAGGAGGTTCTGTAAGCCCAATCATTTCTAACATATTTATGCATCATGCATTTGATATGTGGATGAGGCAAAACTACCCAACAATACCATTTGAGAGATATGTAGATGATGCAATGGTGCACTGTAAAACCCAGAGACAGGCAAAATTCATAAAAGACAAGATCGAAGAAAGATTGGCTGAGTTTAAGCTAAAATTACATCCTGAAAAGACACAAATAGTGTACTGTAAGGATGACAATAGGAGAGATGAGTTTCCAATACAGAGCTTTGACTTTCTGGGTTACACGTTCAGACCTAGACTGGCAAAGAACAATAAAATAGGAAACTATTTTGTCTCATTTCTACCTGCAATTAGCAACAAAGCCAAGAAGAAGATCAACCAAACCATAAGGTCATGGAAAATACGTAGGCAAACATATACAACACTAGAGAAAATATCAAAGAAAATAAATCCTATAGTCCGAGGCTGGTATCAGTACTATGGCAGGTTTTATAAATCAGAGATGTATCCATCTCTCAGAAATGTAGAGTGGCACCTAGTAGGATGGGTCAGAGCCAAATATAAGAAACTTCGAAATCATGGAAGACTAGCAAAGCAATTTCTAGCAAAAGTGAGAAAGAGGTCTCCAAATATTTTCTATCACTGGACACTAGGATTGGGATCAAAAGGCTGAATAACGGGAGCTGTATAAATCGAGAGGTTTACGTACAGTTCTGCGAGAGACTGGTGGGGAAGTTCCGCCGGTCTACTCTCCAGGCTTCATGGAATATGAAACTAATGTAGAAAAGATGTGCACCAAAAAATTTATTGGAGCAGTTGTGTTAAAAGTCAATAGGAAAATTGATGTAGCTGTGAATAAGTACTTAAGATTTGTGTGGGCGTACTTATTCACAGCTACGCTATTACTATATAGAAGCAGTCTTAGGACTATATTCCTCAGTAAAAACCCTGTCATCTCTGACTAAAGAGTTAGCAAGAATAAGCAATTTCCTCATAGCAGCAGTGGAAGCAATTTATATGGCTTTTTATATTGATTATATAATCTAGTAAAGAAAGGTTTGATATAAGAATTAACTTTTTGTGCACTGAGAATACACATGTGTAAAACTTTCCTGATTTGTGATCTACCTCCCTGAATGCACCTTTTTCCTCTACTAAAACCACTATCTCGATTAAAAGGCGCAAGTCCGACAAGGCTAGATATTTGTTTTTCTTGAAGAGTTCCAAATTCAGGTAAATAGCAGATCAAAGTTAGGGCTGTGATTTTACTTATACCTGGTATACTGGTTATTGATATGTATTTTTTTGCAAGGTCTTGGTTTTGATCGATAAATGTAATCATTTCATCTTCTAAAGTTTTTATTTGATTAGACTTCTTTCAAAATTGGAAAAGAGCAAAAAATTAGTATAAAATCATACATTTAAAAGTATGAGATATGAAGAAACTAAGGAGTTAGATGAAGAGAAGTTTCGTCGTCTGACAGGAGTAAAGAAGGCAACTTTCAACAGGATGGTAGAAATTTTAGATGAAGAAGATAGAAGGAAAAAAGCAAAAAGTGGGCGTAAAAGCAAGCTCTGTATAGAAGACAGGCTACTTATGGCATTGGAATATCTTCGTGAATATCGGACATATTTCCACATTGGTCGAAGTTATGGTATGAGCGAAAGTACGACCTATAAAATCATAAAGTGGATTGAAAATACATTGGTAAAACATCCGGATTTTGCATTGCCAGGGCGAAAAGAGGTTCTAAAAAGTGATATAGAATATGAGGTTTTAGTGATAGATGCAACAGAAACTCCTGTGGAAAGACCCAAAAAAAGCAAAAAAGATTTTATTCAGGAAAAAAGAAAAAGCACAGTATAAAAACACAGATTATTTCGGAAAAAGAAAGCAAAAAGATCATTTGCACGTCTTTTTCAAATGGTAGGAAACATGATTTTCGGCTTTTTAAGGAGTCAAAAGTGCACATACTACCAAGTATCAAAGTCCTAGCAGATAGCGGTTACAGAGGTCTACAAAAAATTCACGCAAATGTTGAATTGCCACATAGAAAAACGAAAAAGCACCCATTGACTAAGAAACAAAAGCAAGAAAATCAAGAGCTTGCAAGCAAAAGAGTTGTGGTTGAGAATGTAATCGGTTTGCTTAAAAGATTTAAAATTATTGCAGATAAATATCGCAATCGGCGAAAACGTTTTGGATTGAGATTCAATTTGATAGCTGGAATTTACAATCTAGAGTTGATGATGTGAATTTTGAAAGAGGTCTATTGTGTAAAATTGCAAGAAGATCTTCTATCTGCTTGATTATAGATGTATCAGTTACCTGTTGGTTTTTTGTATTTTTGCTATTTCTACTAGCTGGTTTCTACGAGATAATTTTTGTTTCAAGCAATCAATATTACTATTACCAACTGTTAAGGGAGTAGCACGCATATCTGTGTTATTAATATAACGTGCTGCAGTCTAGTTTTTGTAGTAATACCAAGGCTTTTAGCATAGTCTCTAACCCATCTAGGTTGAATGACGTACACCTCAAAACCATTGCTTAGTAAAGTATATGCGCATAATTTTTCGTATCCGCCGGTTGCCTCAAGACCAACTTTGGTTACATTATGCAAACGTAAAAAGTCTAGTGTTTTATCGATGGCTTGTATACTGTTTTCAAACGTTTTATAATGTCCAAATGGGTGAATGTGGATATCTAATTTACTTTTGCTAACATCAATGCCAGCAATAATGTTTGATGAATTCATAATTCCTCCGTAATAATAACATATACTGCATTTTCCAGTCTTATATACGAGCCTAAAAGCTCAATCAGTTGTTCGGAACTTTCAGTATAAAACCTAAGAGAAGAGAACCTTGCTCCAATACGGTCCTTATGACCAAGATCTATGGCGGTTCCTCTTCTCTATACATCTTTATATTACTACTTCTTAATACTTATAAAGACTTAATTTCAACATATAAGATCTATGCCTCGAATGCTCAAGCTCAAGTCTGTCTTTTAGGTAGCCAAAAACTGTTTCAATAATCGACCTTTTTCCTAAAAAAATCTTTTCTTCAAGCAGCATTAATGTGTTTTTCATACCTTTTTTTACTTTGGTAACGAGCTCTATCGAAGAGTTTTGCAAAGAGCTCTTTCTTTATATAGCCCTTATCACCAAACAAAAGACCGGTCAGTTTTTCAGTTAATTTTGGTACTGGTTTTCTGTCGTCAACGTTACCTTTAGTCAGTGTAACTCCTTGAATTTCGCCAGTTTCATTGATTACCATATGCAATTTGAAACCAAAAAACCAGCCGTATGTAGTCTTTCCAAGCTCCGCCAATCCTTTGAAAACTTTGTTTCTTGAGATTCTTTTTGGATGGCAAACAGCGATAGACGTTGCATCTATGTACGAAATTCCGGTCACTTTTGACTGCTCACTTTAACAAGAGCACTAAATACCATAAAACCCTCGGTTTTAGCCTAATAAATCTACTATATGTTGGCAAATTTTGAAACTCAGATCCATATAGTGCTTTCAAATAATATGTATAGAAAGATTTAAAGTCCTCACATCTAGATTGTTGATAAAGTAAAATTATAGTAAGAATTTCAGAATGCGTAATCTCTGCCGTTCTGGTAGGTTTTTTACTGTTTGGCAGGAGTTTTTCTGCGAAATTTTTGTTTATAGCCTTGCAAAAATCGTCTACAAAGCAAAATAATTCTGTTACATTTTTATTCATGGGTAACCTCTCTATTTTTTGATAATATGTTTCCGGAGTTTACCCTATTTTCCTATCTTTTTCACTGACTTCTAATCCGCAACTGGGGTTAGTAGGGTGTCATCCCAATGCCCTCTTCTTGTCATCCGAGTAGCCCCTCTTTTTTGTCATCCCAGTGCGTGACACTGGGATCTAATTTTTTATGCAAAATTATTATATTTATATACTTGCAAATAGATACAATTTGAAATAATTTATACTATGAAGTTACGAAATGAGATCCCAGTGTCACGCACTGGGATGACACTTACTATTACCCACAAATATGAACGTTTGTTGCATAGCTCTTAATGACCCCAGTTATGGATTAACCAACGAAGTAAAGCTGAGAAATACAGGGCTTTTTCGATTGCATTGAATAAGAAATGAGGGTAGAAAAAATATGTACCAAGAAATTTACTGTGGATCTATGCCGAGTGTGCTCAAGTTCAAATTTGTTTTTTAGGCAGCCAAAAACCGTTTCAACAATCGATCTTTTCCCTAGTAAAATCTTCTCTTTCAGCGAAATCAGTGCATTTTTCATACCTTTTTTCACTTTAGTGACGAGTTTTAGACCTCTATCGAATAGTTTCTCAAAGAGCTCTTTCTTTATATAGCCCTTATCTCCAAACAAAAGTCCAGTTAGTTTTTTGGTTAGAGTTGGTACAGGTTTTCTGTCATCGACGTTACCTCTGGTTAGCGTAACACCTTGAATTTCACCTATTTCATTGATTACTACATGTAATTTAAAACCAAAAAACCAGCCGTAAGTATTCTTTCCTAACTCTGCTAATCCTTTGAAAACCTTATTTCTTGAGATTCTTTTTCGATGGCATACTGCTATTGAAGTAGAATCTATGTAGGAAATCCCGGTCATTTTTGCTTGTTCACAAAACCATTGCAAAAGTAATGCTAAATACCACAAAACTCGCGGCTTTAAGGCAATAAATCTGTGATATGAAGGCAGCTTTGAAAACTCTGATCTATAGAATAACTGAAGATAACAAAGATAAAAAGCCTTGAAGTTTTTACATGGTGATTTATGGTATAATAGGATTATGGTTAGAATTTCTGAGTGCGCTATTTCTGGTACTCTGGTTGGTTTTTTGCCGTTTGATAAGAACCTATTTGCAAAATTATCATCTACCGCACGACAAAAATCCTCGACGCAACAGTACAGTTCTGTAATATCTTTCTTCATGTGTAACCTCTTATTATTACTAAAATACTCGAGTTTACCCTGTTTCCCTCTTCTTAGTTATACTTTTATCTATTTTCTAATCCATAACTGAGGTTTAATGGTATAACTTTTGCTTGAAATAACTGTTTATATGGTGCAATTTACAGCTTTTAGTTGCTAAAATTATAACTCTTAATTTAATAATTTTAATCTAATAATCTTTCAAGTTAATAAAATTAAATTATTTGAGTAAATACAATACCATGTCTTTATTTGTGGGTAATAGTAAGGGGATGACAGGGGAGGCATTGTCCTCTTGGATGGAAACCAGTGTCAGCTACTCGGATGACAGGAGAAGGTATTAGGATGACACCGTCATAAAGTAAAATGAGATCCCAGTGGGCTTTGTTGCATCGCACCTTATACTGGTAGTAATTTACGATAAATTCATGTAGCCATTTCGCATACCAATGTCAGTGAATTTATTGAGCAAATAACACTTGAGTCGCAGTTCCTTCTCACGATTAACCTCAGATTTGTTCCGAAAACTAAACCAGAATGTTTGTTTCAGTCGCGAGAAAAAACCTTCTACATAAGATCTTTTCCCATAATTTACTTTCTTTTTCCATTCTTTCACGCCATCTTCACCGTATAATTTTATTAATCTAATAGCAGCATTTCTGTCAGACATATAATCTATTTCTGGATGTTCTGCCGCATTGTTTATTGGTGGAATTTTTGCCTTTATATCATATTCGTTACACAATTTATAAAACTTGTGCCTATCATATGCCCTATCTGCATATAGTGCTTTTATGGCATGAACTTCTTTAAGCAAATCACAAGCTCCATAGTGATCAGACCGTTACTGTATTTTACAGCTATATATTCAACATTACATGCAATTTTCTATAGCTGCGATACTTTCTATCTTCGCTATTTTCCTTCAGGAGTGTTGTTGTATATCTGTACTGTCTATAGCAATTTCGATATCTTCCATGTTATTTTCTGCAATCATTTATCTTAATATTAAGTTTCTTTTGATGCTTGTGAATAGCTGCAAATTTCTTCCTATTTGTTGCAAATATCCTTTTATAAACCCTACCGTTTGTCTTAAACCAATTCTAAAAAGATTGACGATTATATGCACCAAAATTACAACTTTATCACTATAAATATAGTTGCCGCCTTGCATTTTTGGACTATTTTCATACCAATTTTCGATAGCTTCATCGATGTAACGAAAAATATTTCCTCTTTCTTGCAAAAATTTGTTATATTCGTTTTGGTTACTGACTCTCATTTTTTGTGGCATATTTTTCTTCAAAGGTTAAATGGCTATTTTATAATGAATTTTGTCAGTAACTGCCAGATTTTTTCGGTTGCTATGCAACAAAGCCATCCCATTACCACGTTGAACGGCAAATCCGGCATTATGTCGTTTACCGTAAAAACTCATATTTTACACAATCACAGCGAGGAAACACATTCCTCGAACGGATAATTTCATTATACTTAACATGGAAACAGAGGAGGCTAAACCCTTTTCACAATCTTCTATCTATCGTTTCTTAAACCACTCTGCTGAACGGATACAATTTTTTGGTTCATATCTTTTCTACTCTCATTTCCTATTCCATCAAATCCAAAAAGCCTTCTATTTCCTATACTTTCTTCCTTCCTTAATCCAGAATTCGCGTTTGTAGCAATTTGGATTAATTTTTTCTACCATTTCCCAATCACTTCGCAAGCCTATTGGAGTTTTTAAAGAATAGAAGAATAGTTAAGTATATTAATACGCTTTTTCTAGTACTTTGCTGTTCTTCTTAAATGCATTAATCTTTTTTCTACCATATTTAGTCTTTAACGTACTTGGCCTTCTAAAGACCTTTTTGCTGTTACGTTTTTTAAATTGCACACTACAATCAAAATTTGGCTCTCCTTCTTTGTCTGCCAGTGCAGGCAGCCTTCTCTTATCTTGAGGTGTAACAAAAGATAGCGCATGTCCTTCAGCTCCAGCGCGTGCAGTTCTACCTATACGATGAATATAGTCAGCTTGCGATTGTGGTGCATCATAATTGATAACATGCTGAATGTGGGGAATATCAAGGCCGCGAGAAGCGACATCTGTTGCAACCATGATTTTATTGCGCCCACGACGAAAAGAATTAATGACCCTTTCACGTTTGTGCTGCCTTAAATCACCATGAATTGCCAAAGCACTATAATCATCTTTGCGTAATTTGTTAGCTAGTTGATCTGCTCCATACTTTGTTTTTACAAAAATAATGATTGATCCCTCACGCTGGCCTAACTGCCCCAAAAGCTTCTCATATTTTCCGAGCTCTGATACGCAAACAACTTCTTGCTTTATTTTTGCAGAAGTTGTAGCCTGACAATCAACAGAAACACGCTCTGGTTGATTAAGATATTTTTCAGCAAGTTTTACTATATCTCCAGGAAGAGTTGCAGAAAACATAAGAGTTTGCCTTATTTTAGGCAAATGCTTCATAATTTCTTCAATCTGAACTCCAAAGCCCATATCAAACATACGATCCGTTTCATCAAGTACAAGAGTACTAATATTATGAAGAGATAGAGTTTTGCGTTTAATATGATCAATAATACGGCCAGGTGTACCTACTATAATTTTAGGTTTTACACTCAGCTGTTTTATTTGTTCGAAGATAGGTGCCCCACCAATCAATAAAGCAAGCTTAAGAATTGAACTTTTAGGTAAAAGCTTTTCTTCTATTTCCCTTTTTACTTGACCTGCAAGCTCTCTTGTAGGCACGACAACTAAAGCTAACCCAGTACTGGATTTATCCAGCAATTTTGCAACCAGTGGAATAGCAAACGCTAGAGTTTTCCCTGTTCCCGTCTGTGCAGATCCAAGAATGTCCTTACCCTGTAAGGCTAAAGGAATTGCCTGCGCTTGAATAGGAGTTGGAAGAGAAAGATTATTTTTATCTAGCGCTTGCTTAAGCGAGACTGGGAGACCCATCTCATGAAAATTGTTCACAATACGTTAACTCTATTAAAAAGCTTCATAATAGATTAACCTGCAACTGCGACTAGTCTTAAATTTATTGCAGATTTTTTACCACGCTCCTCTTTCAGATCATAGCTTACCCTTTCTCCTTTTATTCCCCTCTCCTTATTTTCTCCCCTGAGTGAATCAGCTCTTATTCCTGAACGTTCCAATTCGCTAATATGTACAAAAACGTCACCCCCTACACCTTCTGGCTTGATGAAACCATAGCCTTTTTCGGCATTAAACCATTTTACATTACCAAATTCCATTTAAACAACTCCTAAACTATTAACTAACATTACTAATGTGATGAAAAACTTTGAAATTACGATTGAGAATGTCTTAAGCTTAGTTATTGAAACTAAACCCTTATACTCCATAGTCTATTCTTAACATTAATTACAATAATATACAATTGTTGTACTTGATGCAACTAAATTTTTTAATTGTTAAGCGAACCTGCAACCGTCATTTCGCTAACTTTAATCGTTGGTGAATTAAATTGCCCACAAAAAGTTAGATCATCTGCAACGACTAAATTGCTAAACATATCCTTCAAATTGCTAGCAATGGTAATCTCATGTATTGGATACGTTATTTTTCCATTTTCTATAAAAAATCCGGAAGCACCTTGGCTGTAATCGCCATTGATTAAATTGACACCAAAACCAAATAAACCAGTTACATATACTCCCTCTTTTACTTCCTGAATTAATTCTTCAAGCGATACATTACCATTCTCAATGTAGAAGTTACTAGCTGCAGGAATAATTGCAGCATTACTTGCACGAGTTGCATTTCCGGTTGTTTCTAAGTCTAATTTTTTAGCCGAGTATAAGTCTAAAATCCAATTTTGTAATATTCCGTTTTTTACAAATATATTTTTTTTGCTAGTTATCCCTTCTCCATCAAATGGTCTCGATGCTATGCCTCTTGGCAACAATGGATCATCGATAATGTTAATTCTATCATTGAAAATCTGAGCGTTTAAACTACTCCTCAAGAAAGAACTGTTGCTTACAATACTGCTCCCATTTATAGCAGAAGAGAAACTTTTTACTAGCTCCTTTGCTGCTCTTTTTTCAAAAATAACTGGAAATTTACCAGTTTTAATTGTACGTGAATTCAATTGATCAATTGCTCTTTTCGCTGCCTCTTTTCCTATTAATTCTGGCGATTTTAAATCGCTAAAATTACATGCTATATCATAATCGTAGCCAACCCTCATTTCACTTTCTTTTCCAGCAACAACAGAGACCCAATTAGCAAAGGTTGATTTACTAAACGAGCCAATAAAACCAGAAACAGTTGATAATACTGTATTCACTAAAGCGTATGAAGAAGAGGCTCCTTCAGAATTAGTGATACTCTTATGTGCAAGGGCTGAATTTTCTGCAGCTTCAGCAATTTCTTTTAGATTATCAACGGTTACAACATTATTATCTGAGATACTTAAATCTGCAGAAGAGATATAATTACTACCATTTATAGCAAAATTGATACAAGGATCTTCTGGCGCATTCTTTGCCATTTCTACCACTTGGCTTACCGTATCACTAAGATTATTCAAATCGTTTGTAGAAATATACGCAGCTTTGTTTTTACCTGCTATAGCTCTGATTCCTACAGTGCAATTTTTAGATTGTGATATTTGCTCAATTTTTGATAGACGCTGAGAAACTGAAGTCTTATTAGTTTCATATATTGTAACTTCCGCGTCTTGATTCTGCTTTTTTATTAATTTAGTGATATCTGCTGCAATATTTAATATATTCATTTTCTATTCCTTAGATTTTTATAAAGACTCTGCACCACCTATAACTTCAATTAAATCAGTTGTAATTGCTGCTTGACGAGAACGATTATAAAGCAATGCTAGTTTGTTCAGCATCTCTTTAGTGTTTCTGTTTGCTGATTCCATAGCAACCATCCTAGCACTATTCTCACTTGTTGCACTTTCAAGCAAAGCAGAGTAAAGAGCAATTACAACGTAATCTTGAACCAAACATTTTAAAATAAATTCAATATTTTGTGGTTCATACTCATAGCCGTAATCTGTTGTTGGACCAGCCAGAGAGCTATCAATCAAGGATGAGTCTTTACTCCATGGTTTTATTGTTTCCAACATTGGTTTTTGCGTGAAGGTATTATAGAATTTACTATAAAAAACTTTAACTTTATCGTATTTACTTAAATCTATACTACC
The DNA here is from genome assembly GCF_936270435.1 of Wolbachia endosymbiont of Oedothorax gibbosus. Classification (NCBI taxonomy): domain Bacteria; kingdom Pseudomonadati; phylum Pseudomonadota; class Alphaproteobacteria; order Rickettsiales; family Anaplasmataceae; genus Wolbachia; species Wolbachia endosymbiont of Oedothorax gibbosus. Next base: position 326,541 of record NZ_OW370567.1, on the reverse strand, counting down.
AACCAAAGCTTCTACGTGCTTTAACGTGATTCCCTTACTATTTTCAATTTTTAAGATATTTTTAGAGTCAAATCTATTTTTACCTATATCAAAAGCTTTTTTACCAAGAAATACAACATCTACTTTTTTGCCATTTGCGATTAACTTATTTTGACTAAATTTGACAATAGAAGAGTTAAAGTTGCCGCACAAGCCACGATCAGACGCAACAATGAATACTAGGTAAGAATCGTCATTACTGATATTTAGAATTTTTGCCAATAATTTTTGATCAACTGATAGCATTAATGAAGAAATAATGCTATGCAGCTTAGATATATATAATTTTGAATTTGATAATTTCTTTTGGCTTTGTAATAACTTTGCTGCAGAAACCATTTGCATTATTTTCGTGGTTTTCTGCACAGACCTAATATTCTTAATTCTTAAGGATAATTCCTTTAAGCTCTTCATTTTGTATACAACCCTGATTTATTAAAATATATAATTGTTAGTGTCTAAAAGCAAGTTTTTTTGACATTAGAACCAAGTCTAACTAAAAAACTTGCAGGTTTATTATTTTGAAATAAGGGTTATATTAAGAGATCTACCCCAAAAATTGTTCAATAGAGGTCTTTGATGGTAATTTCCCATATATTATTATCATCACACTTTGTGGAATCTTATAATATATAATAAACACAATTAAAACTATTGCAATTTGAACATTTATGATCCCATTGCTTTAGTTCTTTGTTACAATTTTTACATTTCCAGCCTGGATCAGGCAAAGCTTCTGAGCCCATCTTGTTTAGCCAATAAATTACCTTGTCATGTTCTTGCAATGTAACCTTGAGTTGTATTACAATAAAGTAGATTGACATGTAATTAGCTTTTTTCATAGCAGTGTCTAAATATTGACTTGCAAGATCATATTTACCTGAACTCATTGAGGACAGAGCAAGTAAACAGTAACTAAAATAATAATCAGGGCGTAAGTTGTATAGTCTTTCAGCACCTTTACTATTTAAATTGATGTACATTCTAGCTGACTGAGGAGTAGGATTTACTGCATATTCTGCCTCTAGCACTGCAGAAGCTTTTCTGATTTTTCCAAGTTTAATATATAATTCTGCTTTTAAATAATTGATGGGCCGAAAGGTTGCATAATAACTTTGTGCTCTGAATAAAGACTTTATAGCTCCTTTAAAATCCCCTTTACTTTCATATTGTTTTGCCAAAGCACAATAAAAAACTGCAAACATTTCTTTATGGTCAAAGGGAAGAAAAATATTGAACTTAACTGCTTCCTTCAACTTCAAAATTGCATTAATCCAATCTTCTTTCAATATGCAATGCTCTATTTGAAAGGGAATAGATAGCATTTTATCATTAATTGAACTAGAGCAATATTCTATAAATTTTTGAAAGACTACTTTTTCTTGTTTGAGGTGGACAATCAGCTTATTGGCTAGAAGTAGAGCTAAGTTACGATTTTTATTTGCAATATTTTTTAAACCGTTACTGAAAAAGCTGTAATTTCCCGTCTTACCTGAGTTAAAGAGCTTTATTAAAGATAACCTATCGCTCTTATCATTTAGACTTTTAACTAGCTTTTCAGCATTCTCTGTATTGTCTAAGTCTATGCTAAAGAAAGCTTCAAAGAGAAGCAATTCTTCCCTATCCCTTCTTCTATTTCTTATGTTGGCAAATGTTGATGAAATGGAGGAAAAAAAGCGTACAAGTGTAATTAATAAAAATAATAAAACTACACAAGTAAAAATAATGAAATATAGATCAATACTTATAGTGTAATTGCCTAATTCCAATTTTATTACTTCACCACTTACCTTGACCCATATACCAAATAAAAACGAAAAAGCGAAAATTATAAAATAAATCATGAGATATATTGTAATAAGTGATGATATATTGTCGAAATATTCTTAGAAGCTACAATAAGACCATTCAATTTATTCAGCCATGGCTTGAATTCTGGGTGTGCTAAATCTCCTATTATAGTAGCTATGCTCTGCCAATCATTATCGTTTATTGACTCCTCAATTTCTGCAAACTTTACTCTTAATGGATCATTCCGGTCGTCTACCTTTATCCAGTTTGAAATGATTTTTTTAGACAATGTACTTTTGTTGTAATAGATAGTATCAACAGTTTTTTCAAAAGATGCTTTGAGTTCAGGTAAAGTACTTATTTCTTTCAAGTTTTCCAATTCGTTTACCGCATTTTCTATCTCTAGATCGTCAAGCTCTGATATCAAAGGCTTTATTGAATTTATATGGTTATCAAATTTTGCTTCTCGGAATAACGAATTCTTCATTTTAACCACAAGTAATAGCAATTTTGCAAGGTTCTTACATCTTGAGTTATTATCACCTTGCTCACACTGAGCATGCTGACTTCTCTTTAAGTCAAATATCTTTTTTTCCGTTCTAGATTGATTAACTTCAAGCAACATTTTCAATTCATCTATATTTTCCGTCAAAACTTTTATATTATCATCGCTTTCCTGCTGATTTATTTTCAAAAATACTATGGTATTTATTGTAATATAACTGGCAAATAATAACACAATTAAGAACCAACCTATGTACTTTTGCTGAGTATCATTCATAACGTAGTATCTCCGCAGGATCTTGTGCAGCTGCCTGCAACGCAGGAGCAATTGTCGCTAAAAATGATAAGAGTAACGCAAGTGCAGAAATATTTACTACGTCTTGGGGTACTAATATCACTGGCAAACTTGAAAAAAAGTATATCATAGGGTCAAATAGCTTGATGTTAGTAATGCTTTCTAAAAATACTCTAATACTTTCGATATTGAGAGAAAAAACGATACCTATAATACAGCCAAGACAAGTTCCCGCAAAACCGATTAATAGACCACAAGCGCAAAATATACGCATAATGCTTCCACTTGTTGCACCAAATGTACGCATAATTGCAATCGCGGATTTCTTTTCTTGCACTATCATCATTAAATTTGAGATAATATTAAACGCTGCTACAACTATAATCAAAGTGAGAATTAAAAACATCACATTTCTTTCAGTTTTTAAAGCACTAAAATAATGGCTTTGCTGTGATTGCCAACTTTCAGCTTCCATTCCTATTTCTTTTTCTATAGCATCTGCCAGCTTATCAGCTCTAGTAACGTCGTCTACAAGTACTTCTATATTTTTTATGCTATTTTTATAATTAAAAAAGGCTTGTGCTGATTTTAGAGGCATATATATCAAGGTATTATCATACTCAAACATACCCATATCAAATATTGCTATAACTTTATATTTTTTCATTCGCGGCATTTCACCAAGTAATGCATCAAATTCTTCAGATGATATAAACGTAATTTCGTCGCCATAGTCAATGTTCAAAACTTCTGCTAAGCGTGCTCCTATTATTATCCCTTCATCAAATTTTTTTACATCACCTATAATTACATTATTTGTAACGGCAGTACTATCAAGCAAATCTTTAGTTGACACACCTCGCACTACGCTACCTGCAATTTTACCATTTGCTACAATAATAACTTGATCATTGGTCATAGGAGTAGCTTTTAATATACCAGGAATTCTCTCAATAGATTTTGAAACTGCACAATAATCTGAATTTATGTTCCTATCAAAATAAACATTAATATGGCCATCAATGCCAAGTATTGAGTCAAGCAACTTTGCTCTGAATCCGTTCATCACAGACATCACCACTATTAGTGTTGCAACTCCAAGGGCAATACCGATAATAGAGAACAAAGTCATTATAGAGCAAAATCTGGCATTTTTCGCCCGCAAATAGCAAGCAGCCATAGTAATTTCAAAGGCAATGGACATTACAAAATATTTTGAGGTTAAACATTATATTCTTGAAACTTCGTATAATTGTAGACTTTTCTTTATTTGAAAACTAGAGATTTTTGCTTCCTTAAATTTAGCAGACTTATAGAATATATTCAATACCTTAACATACAGCTATACGAACATTTGTTTTTGTTAAACACAGCAAATGGTCAGTGCTTGACACTGGCATCCAGGAAATTTTTGCTTGCAAATAAGTAAACTGATTTGGTGAGCGTAGAAAGCAGCTGATCTTATGCTGAATAAACGTTTTTGATGAGGTTGCATGAAAGCTGGATCCCAGTGTCGAAGCACTGGGATGACACCCTTCCCTGGTAGAGATTTGCCCTCAAATCACAATGTTCATACAGTTATGACCTTAACATTAGAACTTCAAAATCTTCCATATACATCATCCAACCTTACTATATCATTATCAGATAAATGCTCTCCTATCTGAAATTCAACTATTTCAAGTGGAGAGCTTGTGCTTCTATTTTCAATCCTATGGGAAACTTCCCTTGGGATTTCTATCATATGGTCTTTTACTATAGCATATTCTTTGTCGTCTAAACTAATATACCCAACTCCTGATAGTACTATATGGCATTCATCTCTATAGTGATGGAATTGCTTAGAAGTGCAGCTTAATGGATTTATAAAAAGATATTTTATAAGAAAATTTTCGCTCATTAAAATTATACTATAAAATCCCCATGGCTTGATTTCTCTTCTTATCGCTTTTGCTTTCTTAACCTTATTAATAAACGATATTAGGCTTTTGTTTGGTTGCTTATAAGCTCTACCCAATAAATTTTTATTACTTTCTGTCGTTGAAACTGGTTCTTTTTCTCTAATCACATGCTGAAATGACACCGGTTCTTTGCTAAACTTCTCACTCAATTCTAAAACTGAATTCCAAGTTCCAACATCCAGCCAATCGAAATTAGCTTCTATCATTGCAACGTTTTTTGCTTTTTCCATCACCAAGTAATCAATAGAGACGCCTTCAATTCCTGCAAAATCTCGTTGTTTTAAATACAGAAATCTCTCTTGCGGTGTGAAATGTTTAAAACATAAATTATAAAGAGTCGGGGCAGATTTTTTAATCTCATCTATGTAGCGCTTTGCTTTAAATACAAATATTCCAGAGTTCCAATAATAATCGTTGCTTAATTCATGCTCAGGTTTCTCTATGAAATCCTTTACTATATGATACTTTTCCTTATGATCATAAACTGCATTTATATAGCCGTATTCAGAATTGAATTCATGAGGCTTAACTCCAAACGTAACTATAGAGTTAGTTTTAGAAGCTAGCTGAGATGCTTTCTCAACGGAAGCATAAAAATTATTCAAATCACCTATAAAATGGTCTGAAGGCAGAATTAACATTATATCGTTTTCATTGCAGAGAAGCGCAGCAATTAATATCGCTGCTGCTGTTCCAATTTTCACTGGTTCGAAAATCACTTTATATTCTTGCAGCGCATGCAACTCCTTCTTCACTAACGACTCATACTGTATATTTGTGGAAATTATGGGTGGCATATAATCGCTTTTTAACCTCAACAAAGTGTTGTGAAACATAGTGTTCTGACTGAATATTTTTTGAAATTGCTTTGGCTTAGATAAAGGCCAAAGTCTACTGCCACTACCACCACATAATATTACAGGGCGCATTTAGTTAAGAAATTTAATTAAATAATTAATATCTTATACTAAGAGCAAGATACATGCAAGTTTTTGTTGTGGGATAATGAAAGTAGAAAGTAATTTAAAGTAACGGTTAGTTAAATGGAGGCATGTGGGCCTGCTTTTGCTGTGAGTTTCTTTTATTTTGCTCTCTCTCAATGTGAGTATTGCTGCTCTTCTGATTTCCAGACTCAGCTATTTTCTCATTACTTTTGTTTTGCAACTCCTCCTTCTTTAAGCTTTCTCCAACACCTGGTTCTCTAGATTTATCTATACTTTCACTACTTTTATTCAGTGCCTTTTCTAAGTCTCTTTCAATACCTGGCCTTCTAGCGTCAAGCTCATCCCATGTGCCCACTATACTAAGTGGCTTATGATCCTTCTGCTCCGGCTTTAGCCTTTCTCCACCTTTAATAACATTAAAGTCACTTTTTGCTTCTTCCCAACATTCTTTCCATTGATGTTTCCACATAGTAAAGTAAGCATCACCATATTTTTTCTCATTTGCTACAAACAATAAAATTGGAGCCTTAAGTATTGTAGCTAACATATTTACTGAATTTTTTACTGCTGCTGCAGGGGTGAACAAAAGATAGCCAAAAGACTTTGCAATTGGGTTTTGCTTACTGAGTAGATATTCCCCTGATTTCATAGGTAAATAGGTAAGCCATTTAGCACAAACTTTAGCCAAGCTTGCAACAAAAACAAAGGAAACAGATATAAGACTTTTATCTAGCTCTAGATTACCATTCTGATCTCTAACTTCAGAAAAACTAGTATTTAATTTCTTATAATCACTAGTGTATAATAATTTTCCATTTCTTCCTTTTTCATTAACAACTTCCTGAACTTTACCTTCTTTATTTTTTACCTCTTTAGTTAGCACAGAAGAGTTAGTTAATTCAAACGGATATTGAGGATCCTTAGTTTTTTCAGCTTCAAAAATTGGAATATGTTTTTCAAGATCGATTTTTGAAAAGCCAAATAGCTTATAAAATCCATGATAATCATTAACCTCGCGCCTATCTTTACTAACTAAAAAGTTGATAGTAAAGTAAGATCTATTATCAACTTCACTAACTAAAGCTAGATTAAACTTGTTTCCCTCATATACAAGTTTATATACGCTGTTCCCCTCATTATCCTTCTCTTCTATAATTTTTCCAGACTTTTTAATCTGATCGTAATTTTTTGGATATTGACATTTCCTTCCATCATACGTCATTACCTTTCTAAGGTCTTTGACATAAACTTGAGACTCAGATGAACTAAATAGATCCTTCACCTTTAGCGTAAGGTCTGTTCCCCACTTTTTAAATGTCTCTAACATATTGCTAAACCAAAATCGCTATAGTTCAATGATAAAACTAGTACACTAATAATATATTAACACAGCACCGGTGATTTTACAAGAAAATATGCCTGTAGAAGATAAAGATTGTAAAAGCAAGGACTATATAAGTAATGCTTGATAAGTACTTTATGCATGTAATTGTAAAAATCCTTAGAGGTACGTTGTGTATATAATCTTCGCATACTACCTGCATTCCAAGAACTGCGTGCCAAAAAATGCAAAACAACAATACAACAAAAAATAAAAGCTCTAGAGGGTGATTAATAAATTTTTCACTAAAAGACAAAGAGCTATCAGTATAAAATGCGCAAGAAAATGAATAGATAAACCAAGGAAACAAGAACAGTAAAATTACCGCAGAAACACGCTGGACCCACCAATGATGTGCTGAATTTCCAGATTGACTCATATAAACATAAATAAAAAAGCCATAGTAGAAAGAAGTAGCGTTACTGTCAGCAGTATAGCACTCCTTGAAACGCCAGTAATTTCTAAATTAAGCCCAGCATCCCACAATAAATGACGAATACCATTAAGAAAATGATATACAAAACTTATGCTACCTTGTTACGACTTCACCCCAGTCACCGATCCCACTTTAAATAACTCCCTCCTTGCGGTTAGGTCGTTAGCTTCGAGTGAAACCAATTCCCATGGCGTGACGGGCAGTGTGTACAAGACCCGAGAACGTATTCACCGTGGCGTGCTGATCCACGATTACTAGCGATTCCAACTTCATGCACTCGAGTTGCAGAGTACAATCCGAACTGAGATGGCTTTTAAGGGATTAGCTTAGCCTCGCGACTTTGCAGCCCATTGTAGCCACCATTGTAGCACGTGTGTAGCCCACTCCATAAGGGCCATGATGACTTGACATCATCCCCACCTTCCTCCAGTTTATCACTGGCAGTTTCCTTAAAGTCCCCAGCATTACCTGATGGCAACTAAGGATGAGGGTTGCGCTCGTTGCGGGACTTAACCCAACATCTCACGACACGAGCTGACGACAGCCATGCAGCACCTGTGTGAAATCCGGCCGAAACGACCCTATCCCTTCGAATAGCTATAATTTCCATGTCAAGGAGTGGTAAGGTTTTTCGCGTTGCATCGAATTAAACCACATGCTCCACCGCTTGTGCGGGTCCCCGTCAATTCCTTTGAGTTTTAATCTTGCGACCGTACTCCCCAGGCGGAATGTTTAACGCGTTAGCTGTAATACAGAAAGTAAACTTCCCATATTTAGTATTCATCGTTTACAGCGTGGACTACCAGGGTATCTAATCCTGTTTGCTCCCCACGCCTTCGCGCCTCAGCGTCAGATTTGAACCAGATAGACGCCTTCGCCACTGGTGTTCCTCCTAATATTTACGAATTTCACCTCTACACTAGGAATTCCTCTATCCTCTTTCAATCTCTAGATTAGCAGTTTTAAAAGCAATTCCAAGGTTGAGCCTTGGGATTTCACTTTTAACTTACTAATCCGCCTACGCGCCCTTTACGCCCAATAATTCCGAATAACGCTAGCCCTCTCCGTATTACCGCGGCTGCTGGCACGGAGTTAGCCAGGACTTCTTCTGTGAGTACCGTCATTATCTTCCTCACTAAAAGAGCTTTACAACCCAAAGGCCTTCTTCACTCATGCGGCATGGCTGGATCAGGCTTTCGCCCATTGTCCAATATTCCCCACTGCTGCCTCCCGTAGGAGTCTGGACCGTATCTCAGTTCCAGTGTGGCTGATCATCCTCTCAGATCAGCTATAGATCATTGCCTTGGTAAGCCATTACCCTACCAACAAGCTAATCTAATATAGGCTCATCTAATAGCAATAAATTTTTCCCCCGTAATAATTTATACGGTATTAGTTGCCGTTTCCAACAATTATTCCGTACTACTAGGTAGATTCCTATACATTACTCACCCGTCTGCCACTAAGTTATAAATAGCAAGCTACAATATAACTCCGTTCGACTTGCATGTGTTAGGCCTGCCGCCAGCGTTCATTCTGAGCCAGGATCAAACTCTCAAATTTAGACTTCAACCTATAAAAGGTTGAGGGTACATCGGATAAATCCGACAAAAAATAATTTAGCTTAATACTGCTGTCTTTATTTCTACTTTAGAAATATTTTAATCTCCAACTATTCAAACAACTTTAAGAACATTATTATGTGATATAATCACTATGTCAATATGTTTTTGCAAATCAAAAGCATTAATGTATAAATATATAACTATTTGGAATATTACCATGAAAAAATACATCTTTCTGCTTGCACTTGCACCAATGTTAGTTGGCATCACATTATACTTGTTGCACAACATTGATAACACAAAACAGTCTATAACCGCAGGTGACAAGTTTTATGAAGTATTATTCTTAAAAAAAGATAATAAGCTGCTACTAGAAGAAATAGATTCAAATTGGGAGTATTTAGCAAATTTTGAACGCGCATTCAATCATATCTCAGATTCAATGCCAACAGACACAGCATCTATCTATAATGATTTGGCAAATAATAAAGATGCTCCTGATGTTTTGCGTGAATTAGCACAATATTTAGAAGTAATGAGCTTACTTCACTCCAACGGTGAAAAAATAAATAAAGATAAAATTGATAATTTAGAATCAAGTGCGGTGTATACTTATTCAAGCCAAGAAGCTATCGCTGTAGTAAAGATACATAATAACGACATTAAAGGTGCAACTGAAATATTGCGTTCACTATTAAATGATAGAAAATGTCCTATCCTAATAAAGGCTAATGCACAAGAATTACTCCAGATATATGGAAGCTAACTCATTAGATTTTTTGCATAGCTTTTGGCAGCGCGTTGGATGAAACGAAAAACTTACTTGACACCCTTCGCCAGCTCCTTTATCATGGTACTGAAGGTATTCAGTTATCTTCATCTGTGCAGATTAAACAGCAAGAAAACAACGTAGTTGGCGTCTTATTTTTAATTTTTTGCACTATGTGCACCTTATGTCTTCACAGTATTGCTAGCTATATAAGCTGAAACGCGCTGTTTAAGACAGTATAGTACGCCAATTTGCAGGATTAGGAAGTGAACACTAATTACCACGGGGTTTCTTTTGCCTTTTTTTCTGCTTAGTAAATTTCTTAAACATTCAAGCTAAGGTTAACTGCACTTAAAAGCAGCTAAATTGCAGCGTTTAAGACTTAAAAAACGCCAAATACTGAAAATAGAAAATGACCAGGGCTTCTTTTGCCTTTTTTTTCGTTTGGTGAATTTCTTAATATTTATGGCTAAAAGAGCCCAAGAGAGGTCAGCGCGTGACGCTGGAATCCAGTTTTTGGCAGTTTCATTGAAAATGTTGTATAGTATGCTTGTTTACAGTCAAAATCCTGGATCCCAGTGTCTGGGCACTGGGATGACACCATCATAAAGGAATCAGTGTCAGCTACTTTCATGACACCATTCTTTTTTCTGGATCCAAGTAGTCTGGGCAATGGGATGACAGGAGAAGGTACTGCCGTCATAAAGGAACCAGTGTCAGCTACTTGGATGATACCTTTTTCTACTTAGTTTGGGTTATGCAAGAAGTCTAATAACATTTATTGTTATTTTACCCTATATCGTTTATACTATAAAGATAATTATTATATTGCAGGTTTGAGGGATGGTTAAAGAAGTTGAAGAACTAATAAAAATTGTTGGTAAGGGTAATTTATTAGAGACGTTATTTATTTTTTTAGGTAGCTTTCAACATGCTGACTTAGATCGTAGTATGGACCGCAGAAATCATTTTGGTTTGTCTGAATTCATTAGAAAAAAAGAGGAACCATTAGATAAATATTTTAACTTAAAATTTAGTCTACAAGGGCTGTTTTTAATTTATGCTCAAGCTTATCAAATTCTAAGTGAAAACAATAACCTGAATACTAAAGATGTCATAGATAAAATATATGAAGTTATTAAAGGATCTGAGTTAAATGAATATATAAATGAAGTAGTAGATGGAAGAAAATTAGATTTACTTAACATCTTAGCAAATCCAAAGAGAGAACCAATATTTAAAACAGAAGAAGATTTTGAAAATAAAGTACTCATTGGTCTTAGAAAGTTACTAAGTGAAGGAAATACATTAAACAAATATGACAGAGAATTTGCATTAAATAAGTGCGTTATCAGCAGCTATTATTCCATTCATGACATAAAAGCAGATAAAGATATAGCATTGTTCTTTTCTTTGGGTGGTCACTATAAAGAACTTTCGTCATCTAACAAAACAGTAAAAAGAGAAGTATTAGAGATATGTGAGAATCAGTTAATAGAGAGCTATATAATGTTCTTAGCTAGGACATTACACATGATCGAGTTATCAAGTAGAGATAAATACACAATCAACCATGAGAATGTGGATCGACAAGAGAAAGAATTAAAAATGTATGGATTAATATATCCTATAAATACAAAAAACACCCTAGAGCAACTGTTAAAAAACCAAAATAGTGATGAATTTGAACAATTAGTAACGAGCCCTAAAAATATATACTACTCAGTGCCACAAGAAGAGAATGAATGCAGGCCAAGTTTCGCTATTAGCAAGAAAAATCATAAAAATACGTTCTGTAAACTAGCTTTAGGTATGTTTATATTATCTGTTGGGTTATATGTTACTGATTATTTCCTTATGGAGCAAAAATTGCTCAACTCAATAAAAAATGTTTTGCCACAAGACAACCTTACTACCCTGATAGTTGGTGCGGTGCTTACTATTGTAATAGTATATGCTTTATTTCAATTATCACAGGAACCACCGCCTTCAACAGTCAATGAGATGACGAATGAAAATTTGAACAGCTCCATGCAAAACAAGCTTAGAACTACATAAATGTGGCAACTTAAAAGCATATATTGTATAATGCTTATTCTTAAGTTAAGAAGGTAATTTATGGATTTAAGTAAAATAACAGCGGTACAAAATGCGGTGAACGTGGTAATTGAAATAAGTGCAAATGCTGAACCTGTAAAGTATGAATTTAATAAAGAGCTTGGGTTGTTACAAGTTGACAGATTTTTGTCTACCTCAATGACTTATCCTTGCAATTATGGGTTTATACCAAATACCTGCGCAGGTGATGGTGATCCTGTGGATGTTTTGGTGCTAACTCAATTTCCCTTAGCATCTAGTGTTTTAATATCGGTGCGTCCAATAGGCGCATTACTCACTAGAGATGAAAAAGGAGAAGATGAAAAGATATTAGCTGTGCCTGTTTCCAGTGTTGATAGCTATTATGACAATATAAAGGACTATTCTGACTTATCTAAAAACCTACTAGATAAAATTGCTCATTTCTTTTCTCATTATAAAGATCTAGAAAAGGGAAAAACGGTAACAGTTGGAGAATGGGTTGGTATAGAAGAAGCAAAGAAAATCATTGAAAAAAGCGGAAATTAGTTTACGTTGATTTAGCCTGGAATTACAGTTATTCGGAAAAATGTTGTTGTTTTTAATGGGTAAATATTGGTATCCGTTCAGGCAATGGCGTCAACTTAAGGAAAAATATCAGCGATAGTGTATAAAATTTCTCTCTAAATTTTTTATCATTAAATTATCCAAAGAGTGCAAGAAACAGCACTTTTGTTTCTGTTTTATTTCAACAAAGAAGTCTAAAATGTATCCTTTTTAGGTGAAACATGCAAAAAGGAAAAAATCTTATTCTACAAATTAAAAATACAATATACTCAAAAACTTTTCAGAAAATCCATAGGAGGGTTTGCTAATGAAGGCTCTTAAGTTGACGCCATTGTCCGTTCAGGATAGCGGCAAGACCATAGAGTAAAAGTGAGTTTACAACAAATGGTCAGTGCTTGACACTGGGATCCAGTCCTTTCGCACAAAAAACGTTGTAAAGTGTTTACCAACTTAGTTGGATCCCAGTGTCAAGCACTGGGATGACAAGAAAGGGAGCACTGGAATTTTTGTTTCAGCATTAGCCATGCATCTGAACAGATACAAATATTGCAATTAAAAGCATTAGACAGGCGGTAGAGGTCTTGGTATTATATAATCTTTAGGTTCTAAATTTGGAAGGGTGGCCGAGCGGCTGAAGGCGGCGGTTTGCTAAACCGTTATACGACCCAAAAGTCGTATCGAGGGTTCGAATCCCTCTCCTTCCGTATACTGTTTTGAGCACGGTCTAAATTCGCTATATTAGCATGTTTTTAGCCTATTTACCAGCGTACCTGATTTTGTTGCAATGGTTTTTATTTCCATTGTTACTGAGATCACTATTAAAAAGTTGGCTAGCATTATTTATTATAGAATTGGTTATTAACCTTACTTATATGCATAAAATACTAATTTTACTGTTGATAGTGTTGCCACTTAGGTTGCTTGCAACCGAGATTGAAATTGTTGCAGATGTAAATGGTGAACCAATTTCAAATTTAGATATCGAAAAACGCATCAACTTTATAAATTCATTGTTTGGCACTCAAAGTGTTAATCAAAAAGAAGCAAAGCCTCAAGTGCTTAGGGAGCTAATAGACGAAATTATCATTATCAATGAAGCACAGAGGCTGAATATAAAATTGAGCAACGAGGAGTTAGATAATGCTATTATGTTATTTTTAACCCAAAGTTTTAAACTTAAGGCTAATGAAGTTGATCAATACATAGAGAAGCATAATATAGATCTTGGTATTTTAAGAAAACAAATAAAATGTCAGTTACTGTGGAGCAAAATTATTGAAGTAAGAATTGTGCCATTTATTAATATAAGCGATAAAGAAGTAGATGATGTAAAAAGGCAAACAGAAAAGCCGGATTATCTTATCACGTTCCAAGAGTTTATAATTCCTGATCAAAAAGACAAGGACGTTTATGGTATAGCTGAAGATTTAGTAAAAAAATTACGCAACAGTAATAACCCAGAATCTCCAATAAAGATGCGTAAAGCAACAGTTAATTTAAGTCAGCTAAAAGGAAAACTCAAGAGCGTTTTAGAAGGATTAGAAACCAGCGACATAGCAGGTCCATTCAGTTTCAGTGAAGGTTACTCCGTTATAAAAGTAATAGATAAAGTACAACTTAATCATGCACTGCTGGAAAGTACTTTAAAATTAAAACAGATTGTGGTTGAAGGTTCAGAAAGTTTATTGGATAATCTCAAGGAGCAAAAAGTTAATTGTTTAAATTTTGATAAATTGGCAGATAATTTTAAGCTGCCAAACGCAAAAGAATTTGAAATAAAAATGCGAGATTTAAATCCTGATTTACAGATTTTATTTAGTAAAACAAGTGTGAATGAAATAGTAGAATTGAGAGAAAATGGCACTACAAAGTTGATGATGTTGTGTGATATCAAGAGTAATGCAGCGGATATAGAAGCAATTAAACAGCAGATGTACCAACAAAAGATTATGATACAAAGCAACTTGTTATTAGATGATATGCGTAAAAATTCAGCTATCAGTTATCAGTATAGTTGAAGTCAGAGAGTATTTTTTGTTTTTTACTCTATAAAAATTTTATGAAGAATATAATGCTCATTGGCGGTGGAGTTGGAAATGCAGTGTTATTTTCAATAGGAAAAGCTTGTCTTGAAAACAATCACAAGGTTTTGTACTTTGCTGGCTATAAGAAATTAAGTGATGTATTTAAACGAGCACTGATAGAGCGTGCATCAAATGCAGTAGTTTGGGCATGTGAAGAAGGACTGATAAAAACAAACAGAAATCAAGATAAATCCTTTCATGGTAATATAGTTGATGCAATAGTTTCTTATCAACAAGGAAGATTAGGTATTAATTTGAACGCCATAGATAAAATTATCACTATTGGTTCTGATAAAATGATGAAAGCTGTGAATGAAGCTAGAAAAACAATTTTAAAGCCATATCTGAAATCAAGCCACATAGCAATATCATCAGTTAATTCTCCTATGCAGTGTATGATGAAAGAAATCTGCGCTCAATGTGTTCAGCAACATATAAATAAGGAAACAGGAGAAAGAAGTTTTGTTTATAGCTGCAGTAATCAAGACCAGGATATGGAATTTATTGACTTTGATTTTTTAAGTGAGCGCTTGAAGCAAAATAGTTTACAAGAAAAACTTACTGCGAAATGGATAGATCATGTTCAAAGATATTAAACAGCACAAAAAGGAAATAAGAGAGCAATATAGAGCTATAAGAAAAGATATTGATGAAAGTTATTCCAGTTATGCAGCAAGTTCCCTTATTAATCTCTTTAATCAGAACTTAAGTTACGTAAAAGGCAAAACAATTGCGGCTTACATTCCAATGGATGGGGAAATAGATGTTATGCCCTTGATGCATAGTTTACTCGATTTAGATTATAAAGTAGCAATTCCTAATAAAAATAAGTTACTAAAATTTGAGAAATGGAACGAAACAAATGAAGATGTAATTCCCGACACAATCATTACTCCTGTTATTGCTTTTGATGATCATTTTAATAGATTAGGTTTTGGCGGTGGTTGGTATGATACAATGATAGAAAAACTGCGGCCACTTGGAAAAATATTTATAGGTGTAGCCTATGAGAAACAATATTGTAAAGATTTACCTGTAGAAAAACATGATCAAAAATTGGATATTATAATCACTGAGATGTATGTTAGGTGTAGAAGTGGATTGCTCAAAAAAGTGGATAAAAAGGAGTAGATCCCTATCTTTCCTATTCCCTCCCCAAGCCATCAGAACGCTAATTATGGATTAGCTTGATGTAAACTCCTGAAATTCTGTGTTTTTCTGCACTATAGTATTTTCTAAAATAAATGATAAATTTCCATTATAGTATTACCAACTAAAAGCTGTAGGTCTGTATATTGATGCATTAGAGGTCTGAGGCGATTTTTGATGGTATGCCAACAGTGTTCTATAGGATTTGATGTATGGTCCCAGAGTGTGATGGTATGGATTTAGTATGAACAATTCAGGAGATTTTGTCCACTGTAAAGATATAAACTCAAAAGGTGTAAGACCCTTAAGAGTTTTGAGTCTTTTAGCGTAATTGTAGGCCATAACAAAGTCATAAAGATGCTCTTTGAGTTGCTGGTGAGACTGATAGTAATACTTCTTAACTGTGGCATTCTTTAAAGTTTTGTTCATACGCTCAACTTGCCCATTTGTCCAAGGGTGGCTAACTTTTGTCAAACGATGTTCAATGCCATTTTCTTCGCACACTCTATCAAATATGTGTTGAAAAGCATGCTTATGGCGCTTTTGGTTGGTAAATTGTATACCGTTGTCTGTCAAAATAGTGTGGATTTTATACGGTAAAATTCTAATCAAATTACGTAAAAACTCAGCAGCTATGGGTTTTGTAGCACTTTTATGCAACTCAATATAGGTGAATTTGGATGTTCTATCTATTGCAACAAACAGATATAACTTTCCTTCTTCTGTTCTTACTTCTGCGATGTCAATATGGAAATAGCCTATAGGATATTGTTTGAATTTCTTTTTTGGTTTAACTTCACCATCAACATCTGGTAACCTGCTAATATTATGCCTTTGTAAACAACGATGTAGACTAGAAGTGCGGAATTGTAGACTGCAGAGCATAAAGGCAGTCGTCTAATGGTAGCAGCGTATGTTTGCGAAATGCAACAATTACAGCCTCCTCTTCTAAAGTTAAACAGTTGATCTTGCATGCTTCGGACCCATATCAGCGTCTTTGGCAAAAGACCGTTTTTTCCATTTAATGATAGTTTTTGGATTAAGGTTATAGTACTTAGAGAGTTTTGCTATGCTCTCTTTACTATTTTGTATTGCTCTACGAATCGTCTCTGTTGTTTTGGCGCACCCATGTAACCATAATTCCTCCTTTGATGGTATTGTTTTCTCATATTTTATCATACCATCACACTCTGGAACTGTACATCAAGTTACTTATTCGTTGAAGTTTTCCAATTTAAGCCATATTATTAATCTATTCAGATAGAAATTAGAAATTATTGTGTCAAACAAAATAGGTTTTTGGGCTATTTTTGCCTTAGTGATTAGCAGCCAAATTGGCTCTGGAATTTTTATGCTTCCAATTAGCCTTGCTCCATATGGCGCTTATAGCCTTATAAGCTGGGTGATATCAGGGCTTGGTGCTATATCTCTTGCTTTGGTTTTTGCCTTACTCTGCGCAAAATTTCCAGAAACGGGTGGTCCTCACGTTTATGTAAAGCATGCTTTTGGCCCCACTGCAGCTTTTTTTGTTGGTTGGACGTATTGGGTGATCTCATGGGTTAGCACAACAGCAGTAATCGTTGCAAGTATTGGCTATCTTACTTCGCTTTTTCATGGAGATATTCAAAATATACGCTTATTTTTAGAAATACTATTGTTTACGATCATTACACTAATAAATTTAAGAGGTGTCACTGCTACTGGATGTGTTGAGCTTTTATTGATGACTGTCAAAATTACCGCACTGCTTGCTATACCAGTAACAGCGTTGTTTTTCTTTGATAGGAATAATTTTATCATAAGTGAGGAAATATCAAGCCTCACGATGTCTCAAGTCCTTGCTCGCTCTACACTACTCACTCTATGGTGTTTTATTGGCCTTGAATCAGCAACAGCACCTGCAGGATCAGTCAACGATCCAGCCAAGACTATACCAAGAGCCATAGTGCTTGGCACAATCTCTGTTGCAGTTATATATTTCATTAATAGCCTTGCAATCATGGGATTGATAAACGGCAATGATCTAGTTAATTCAAAAGCGCCGTATGTTGACGCAATAAAAATTATGTTTCCAGGTAATTGGCATTTGATCATTTCTATTGTTGCTTTTATTGTTTGTGTTGGCAGTTTAAATGCTTGGGTACTAGCTAGTGGACAAGTGGCCCTTGGCCTTGCAGAAGATAAACTGATGCCACAGTTCTTTGCTAAAAGAAATAAGCACGGTTCTCCCTTCTGGGGCATAACAATCAGCTCCGTTGGCACTTCAGTTCTACTAATTCTCACTTCAAGCAACAATTTTGCTAAACAGATCACATCAATTATCGACTTTTCTGTAGTTTCATTTTTATTTGTTTACCTTGCATGCAGCCTTGCTTTTCTAAAGGTTATCATAAAGGAGAGAAATTATTACAAGCTTTTAATTGGCAGTATAGCAACAACCTTTTGCTGCTGGGTAATATTTGAAACTTCTGTGAATACCTTGCTGATCGCAAGCTTATTCACCGCAAGTGGTATGCCCATTTATTTATTTTGGTATCGCAGAGTTTCTGTATAGCAAATGTTATGTATCTGTTCAGCAGAGTGGCAAAATAAGGTAGACGAGAAAAGATAACTATAGGAACAAATGGGTGTCATGCCAGTGCGTGACACTGGCATCCAGTTCTTTCGCGCAGTTCCATCAAAAACGTTGTAAAGCGCTTTCGTGTTTACCAACTTAGTGCCCAATCTGGATCCCAGTGTCAAGCACTGGGATGACAAGAAAGGGAGCACTGGAATTTTTGTTTCAATATTTGTACATGAGCCACGCATCTGAACAGATACAATGTTATAGCTAGAGATAATTTTTAAATGATTGATATTTATGAACCACGACTTTTCTTATTGTCCACTTGTTCAACATTACCCTTCTCAAATTTACTATCTACTTCTTTTGTGTGTTCATCATCTATACTAGTCTTATCTTCTATCTTACTTGAGTGGCTTGATTGCAATTTTTCATGTGCTTCCATGTTGTCATATATAGGGTTACTGATGATTTCTATTTTTTTAGGTGTGAAAATTCTTGCTAAAAATTCCCCTATTATTGGTATTGATCTTAAGAAATCTCTTAGCTTTGAAGATTCTTGTCTTTTGTTTAAAAACTGTTGGTCTATTTTAGGGGTTTTTACACCATACTTTTTATCATCAAAATTTATTGCAGTTCCTGTTTGAGCCTTTGATCTATTGGCTTTTTCAGGTTCTTGAAGTGTAGAGATTGCAGGTTTAACCTTAGTTTCATCATATTCTTTACTCATTTCTCATTTTACCACGCAATATTATTAATATTGCATAATAATAACTAAATTATGGTTAATTGCAAGGTAAAAATATTAAAACAATTGTAAATTTTGTCAGTAAAAATATAATAGAATTTTAAAGTTAGAGGTTCATCTATATGAGATATAAAATTGCTGTTATTGGAGCAACCGGAAGAGTAGGGCGTGAGGTATTAAGCACGCTTGCTGAGTTTCAAGATGAGGCAATAGATTCTGTTATTGCACTTGCATCGAAAAAATCAGAAGGGAAGAAGGTGAGTTTTGATGACAAAGAGTTAACAGTTTTATGCCTTGAGGATTATGACTTCGTTGGAACTAATATAGCCATTTTTTGTGCCGGATCTCATGTTTCTGAAAAGTATGTACCAATTGCAACACAGGCTGGATGCATCGTGATAGATAACAGTTCCCATTTTAGAATGAAAGAAGGTGTGCCACTCATTATTCCGGAGATTAATAAAGAAAAAATTATGGAATATAAAAACCACAACATAATATCCAACCCAAACTGTACTACAATACAGATGCTGCTAGTACTACATCTATTACACCAGAAAGCAAAAATAAAGAGAATCGTTGCTTCAACTTATCAATCAACTTCTGGTGCAGGTAAAGCAGCAATGGATGAACTTTATAATCAGACAAAAAAAATCTTCATGAATGAGACTAAAAAGCCCGAGATATTCCCCAAGCAAATAGCGTTTAATTGCATTCCCCATGTAGGAGAATTCATGGAGAATGGTTCTACAGAAGAGGAATGGAAAATGCAAGAAGAGACAAAAAAAATTTTAGAGGAAGATATAAAAGTTACTGCAACTTGTGTAAGAGTACCCGTCTTTATCGGTCACGCTATGGCAGTAAATGTAGAATTTGATCAACATATCACTGAAGAACAAGCTCGTGAAGTGCTAAGTGAAGCCGAAGATAGTGGAGTTTTAGTGTACAACAGGCGTGAAGATGGTGAATACATAACTCAAATTGATGTTGTACAGGAGAATGCTGTATATGTATCGCGTATTAGAAGAGATAATACTGTTGAGCACGGATTAAATATGTGGATAGTGGCTGATAATCTGCGCAAAGGCGCAGCATTAAATATAGTGCAGATTCTTGAGATTTTGATAAGAGAGACTCAATAACTTAAATCTATATTGACATGTCCCATTTTACGCTTATCTCTAACCTCTTTTTTCCCATATATGGTTAAACTAGCTTTTTCTTTGCTCAAATACTTATGAGAATCATATATATCATTACCTATTATATTTTTCGTCATACAAGGAAAGCGTAATACTACTTCCTGCATAGGTAGCCCGCATATTATCCTAACTAGCTGTTCAAATTGACTAACGTTACATGCATCCAAGCTCCAGTGGCAAGAATTGTGAGGTCTGGGAGCTAGTTCATTAACTAGCAATTCGTTATCTTTAGTAACAAAAAATTCAATAGCCAGAATTCCTATTACATCAAGCGCATTTGCTATTTTCTTTGCAGTTTGTTGTACCTCTTGAGTTAATTTGCTATCTATTTTAGCTGGCACTGTTGAAGTATCAAGTATTCCATCAACGTGGTAATTTTCTGCTATAGGAAAAAAAGCTACTTTACCATTTTTATCTCTTGCAACGACTATTGAAACCTCTTTCAGTAAATCAACATTTGCTTCAAGAATGTACTCTGTATTCCAATCAAAGGAAGCAAATTGCTTCACTTCAGAATCATTCTCAAGCACATATTGCCCTTTTCCATCGTAACCCATTTCTGTTGTTTTCAGCCTTGTTGGATAGCCAAAAGCTCTACTGCTTTTCAGTAGCTCATTATAATTTTGTATACTCTTATAGTTAGCAGTTTTTACACCCAAGTTTTTAATAAAATCCTTTTCTCTCAGTCTGTTTTGCGAAATGTGTAACGCTTTTTTACCTGGGTAAAAATCTGCGTGCTGTGATACGATATCAATTGCACTACATGGAATATTTTCAGACTCAATAGTAACTAAATCCACACTATGTGCAAAAGATTCAAGCGCTTTCTTATCAGAGAAATTTGCTATTGTGAAATCATCAGCAACAGAGCAAGCCGGATCGTCTTTAGCACTGGCAAAAATATGTACTTTTTGTCCAAGTTTTGTTGCAGCGATAGCAGTCATTTTACCTAATTGTCCACCACCTATTATTCCTATTACTTTTTTGCTAAGTGCATCTGGTCCGTTCATACTATAAATTCTAACTAAAGTATACTTGAAAAATCTATGAAAAAAGTATATAATTAAAATACTATTTTCTTATCATGAATATTTTATAATGATAGAGTACACACTAACTACCAATTTTGTTGAAGTTAAAGTTTTACCGATTTACATTGAAGAACAATCCATTCCTTATGAAAATTGCTATGTATGGATGTATAACGTTAAGATAAAAAACAAAAGCCAATCAACTATTCAATTATTAAGTCGTCATTGGCAAATAATAGATTATAAGGGAAAAATAAATGAAATTGCCGGAGTTGGTGTGATCGGAGAACAACCTGTGATAAAATCTGGAGAGGTATTTAAATACACAAGTGGAACATACTTAAATGCACCGTCAGGAATAATGCAGGGCAAGTATGAATTTCTGAATGAAGAAAGCATAAAAATTTTTGAGGTTATGATACCACCCTTTTCTTTGGATAGTCCATACGTCAAAACTAGACCCCATTAACTATCAAAATAGTTTATTTGTAACCAGACTGCATTCTGTGGTTTTTAGCAAAACACGATCTTTCATTTGAGCTTTCTTCAATTTAAAATAAATACAGAAACTAGCTATCTTTAAAAATATGGTTGAATAATTGTGTGTATAATGCACCCCATAAATTAGACCAAAAAAAAATGGTTAATCCGAGTAAAAAGGGAAAAGAATGGAGTGTAGTATGAGAACAAAAAAGCAGAGTTAAAAGCAAAGATAGCTTTGGAAGCAATAAAAAATCAAAAAAGCACAGCAGAGATATGTAGTAATACCATCAACAAATTTATATGATTGGCGTGATAGAGTATTAGCAAGATTAAAAGACCTATTTATAGAAGAAAGTGAGAGTATAAGAAAACAAAGGATATTAGGACAAGAAATAGAAAATTTGCATAAAGTTATAGGGGAATTGACGGTTGAAAATAATTACTTGAAAAAAAAATTACTGAAATAAACAAAAAAGATAGGATAAAACTTATAGAAAAAGACTCTGATCTATCAATAAGAAAACAAGCTAATTTATTGAGGATTTGCAGGTCTAGCTTATATTATAGTCCTATAATTAATGATGAAAGTGAGATAGCAAATTTAATTCAAGAAATATATTTGGCTTCAGACTGCCATTATGGATATCGAAAAATTACTGCTGAAATTATAGCAAATGGAATAGTAATCAACCATAAGAAGGTTTTGAGAATAATGAAAAAGATGGGAATTACTGGGTTATATTGTAGAAAAAAACATAACACTAGCATTAAAGATAAAAAACATAAAATATATCCTTATTTACTTGAAGGTTTGATTGTTTGTAGAGCTAACCAGGTGTGGGCCACTGATATAACGTACATTATGCTTGAAGGTAAGTTTGTCTATTTTGTAGCAATAATGGACTTGTATAGTCGCTATATTATTGCTCATTCATTATCACCATATCTTGATGCTGGATTTTGCATTCATACTCTCAAAGAAGCTCTAAAACAAGGTAAACCTGAGATTTTCAACAGTGATCAAGGTGTGCAATTTACAAGCTATAATTTCATTATGGAGTTAGAGCGTGCTAATATAAAAATCAGCATGGATCATAAAGGACGCTGCTTTGATAATATATTTATTGAACGCTTATGGAGAACTTTAAAACAAGAAGCCATATATTACTATAGACCAAACAGTATCAGAGATTTGGATGTTGTAATAAAGGATTTTGTTGGTTGGTATAACTATAGAAGGCGACATCAGTCTTTACATTATAAAACTCCTGCTGATCTCTATTATCATAGACAATGAATGAATATGTGCTTTAAATGTGTGTGGACGCACATATTCATTATTTTTTTTAGATTAGAACTTCTTTACAAAAAAATCGGATTACTTTGAAAAAAATGGTCTAGACAAATGGGTGCACTATACAACTACTTTGCCGATAAAAACAGGCAAATCTGTTGGATCAAGAGATTTTGAAACATAGTTGAAGTCAAAGTTCTGGTTAAGAAATGTTGCTGCTGAGTTGTTTGCACTGAAAAAAGCTCTGTTAAAAAATGAGATAGATGTTTTTAGATTTGCCAGACGTGCCAGAAAATTGCGAAAGCGTACACGATGTTACTTGAAGGAAATATCTCGCTTACCTGAAGCAATAGGAGCTTCTCGAGTTGCAAAGAATATTTTGAAATCTGAAAGAATGATGTGGAATTTGTGTGCCGTAGAAGCATAAAGGATGCTCAGACAAAGAGCAAACTAAGTGCAAAAGCTACATAATAGATGAGGGTGGGCCCCTCAAAGCCGGTTTACAAGAGCAGGCTTTAAACAACCGTAAGCTGCTTTGATAAAGAGTCAAGGTAGTGAGCGTTACGGAAAAGGCACAATTATGTGTCATGTGTTGAATAGAGAGACGAACGCAAGTGAACCACTGATGAAGTGTCGAAACATCAAAGGTGACGTCAAAACCAGGGGGTAAATTCTAACTTGGGATAAACCTATCGGAAACTTGTTTACTGGGTAGCGGCATAAAGGTGGCGTGAATCTATTTTGGGCTATTGTGTGGAACTACGGGAACCTGTCGTTTCGATGACAAGGGAGAAATCCAAGAAGATAAACTTCAAGGATGAGAGTACCGATGCGAAAAACAGAGCTCGTAGTAGTGAAGAAATTTCTGTAATGGAAATGGAGCGAAGGGATTCAGTTTTATTAGTTGGGCAACCAGAAATGGGAGGAACTGACAAATAAAACGAGGCCATCAAATATATGACTGATGGCTGAATAATGGGAGCTGTGTGAGTCGAGAGGGTGCGCCGTGGCACGCATTAAGAAATACTTAGCAGAGCTAAGCGGGGTTCAGAATAAATGGCCTCGAGGTGAACAACTAACTTTAACCCGAAAGGGGAGGAGGACAAGAGCATGTATGTAAAGCGAGAGTTGTCTGAAGATGTGTAAGATAACGGCTTGCAACACCTGATCAATATGGTTAAAGCTAAACTGCTTGAATTCTAATCTTCAGGGGTGGGACTTCACATCCATGGGTATCACATTTAAAACCCCATGTCTACAGTAAGCACAGATTAAACTTTCGTTTGTGCGACATTCTGGCTGTAGAACGATAAGTAGTGAACTTATTTAAGAGGATGAATGGAAAACCTAAGTTGATCTAGAACAGTTCTTAGTGACGGAACATGGGATGACCTAAGGAACGCGAGTTCTATGGTTACGGAGTCATCGTAGTAGTCGTGGAAGTAACGAACCACCGGGGAATGTGGGAGAGCCACATACAGGGCAAAGGGTGACAGATAATTGAATGTTGAAATTGGGAGGTACGCAAGATGCGGAAAGCTGAAACAATACTTAACATTATACGTGAACGCGGACAAAGAAATCTGCCGGTTAAAAACGTATATCGCCTACTTTATCAGCGTGATCTTTACCT
Organism: Wolbachia endosymbiont of Oedothorax gibbosus; assembly: GCF_936270435.1. NCBI lineage: Bacteria > Pseudomonadati > Pseudomonadota > Alphaproteobacteria > Rickettsiales > Anaplasmataceae > Wolbachia > Wolbachia endosymbiont of Oedothorax gibbosus. Next base: position 302,026 of record NZ_OW370567.1, on the reverse strand, counting down.
TCAAGCGTATGGTAAACTTTGTCGTAATAAAGGTGCTATGACAGAAGGTGTAACTGCTGAAACAGTTAATGGTATGTCTTTGGAGAAAATTGATAAAATCATAGAGGATTTACGCTATGAACGATATCGATGGATACCAGTAAAACGTATCTACATTTTAAAGAAGAGCGGTAAACGAAGGCCGTTAGGATTGCCAACATGGTCAAACAAGTTACTTCAAGAAGTAATCCGATTAATATTGGAAGCCTATTATGAGTCTAAATTTAGTGAGTGTTCACATGGATTCCGGCCAAAGCGTGGATGCCATACTGCATTAAAAGCAGTAACGCAAAAAGGCAGAGGTACAAAATGGTTTATAGAAGGGGATCTCAGAGCATGTTATGACTCAATTGATCATACCATATTGTTAAAAATACTGAGTGAAAGCTTTCAAGACAACCGTTTTATCCAACTAATCAATCGACTGCTAAAAGCAGGATATATGGAAAATTGGAAGTACAATAAGAGTCACAGTGGAGTACCACAGGGCTCTATTATTGGTCCAATTCTGAGTAACATATTACTCGATCGGTTAGATAAACATGTGGAACATACATTAATACCAGCAAATAACCGAGGTAAGCGAAGAAGGACAAACCCAAAATATTTAAGGTTAACCAAGCAAGTATCGATGATGAGAAAACAAGGGAATTGGGAGCAAGTAAGGCAACTGCGCCAATTAGTGCAGAGTATGCCATCTAAGGACTCTTGTGATCAAAATTATCGACGTCTTTGGTATGTTAGGTATGCTGATGATGTTCTGGTAGGGTTTGCAGGACCAAAAAATGAAGCTGAACAAATTAAAAATGAGATTGCTAGATTCCTCAATGAGGAGCTCAAACTTATGCTTAATGAAGATAAAACGCTTATTACACACGCATGTGATAGCAAAGCCAATTTTTTGGGTTATGAAATACACGTCTTGCATGCAGATGATAAACATGATCATCGGACACAGCGGTGTATTAACGGTAGTGTTGGCTTACGTGTACCACACCATATAAAGCAGAAAAAGTGTTCTGAATATATGCGTTGTGGAAAGCCTATACATTTACCTCAACGTACAATTGATACAGCTTACAGTATTGTTGCTCAGTATCAAACTGAATATCGAGGAATTGTACAATACTACAAAATGGCCTACAACCTTCACACACTAAGTTATCTGAAGTATGTGATGGAAGTATCATTAGTAAAGACTTTAGCATCTAAATACAAAACAACTTGCAGGAAAATTTATAGAAAATTTGGTGCGATGATTGAAAACGATGAAGGTGAAAAACGAAAAGTCATCCAAATCAGAGTAGATCGTTTACCATCAAAGATACCATTAATTACACACTTTGGTGCTGTGTCGCTAAAATGGAATAAATGGGTAAGCATAAGTGATAACCTTATACCAATATGGAATAAGCGTAGTGAAATAGAGCAAAGACTATTGGCACAAACTTGTGAATTATGTAAATCACAAGAGCAGATTGAGGTACACCATGTACGTAAACTTGCTGATCTACGAAGTAAGAGTAATGTTGAACTACCTGAATGGAAGAAAAGAATGATTGAACGACAGAGAAAAACTCTTGTTGTTTGTCATGAATGCCATAAGAAAATCCAATATGGGAAATATGATGGTGATTCCTTAAAACGTTAGATTATTGGAGAGCCACGTGATACGGAAACGGTCATGCGTGGTTCGGAGAGAGGCTGTTGGAAAAGTGCTTAATAGTAACTCGCTGGCTGCCTACTCTACCTCATGCACAGTTCTGCGACTTACTATTACCCATAAATCTATAAATGGTGAAAAAGCTGCTATTTTACTAATGCAACTTTCTATTATAAATAGATCTATGGTCTAAAAATGGAATATATGATGGAAAGAAATATAAATACCTCAACTGGCGAATGGGCAGAAAGTGAATTTGGAATTGTTAATTTTGGTGATATAAGATTAAGTAAGAGGCTTTTAAAAATAGTTAATAGTTTTGCT